>JBGSVH010000115.1:0-16112 GCA_041753055.1 Parvularculaceae bacterium | reverse complement strand
CCGCCGCCGCCGCCCGCCGTCGCAAGACCGTGACGGTGAAGACGCCGCCGGCGCCAGTCGCCATCATCCAGCAGCGCGAACCGAGCCCGGTTGAGCGGCACCGCTTTTCGGTCGGCGACGAAGTGCGCGTCATCTCGACCTCCGGCATGTGGTTCAAGCACGGAATTGATTACCGCGTCACCGCAGCGCTGCCGCCGCAGGGCGGCAAGCTACAATACCGGATCAAGAACGAGCAGGAGCCGTTCGAGCGCGTTGTCAGCGAATCGCAGCTCGCCTCATCGCAGGCGCAAGCCCAGGCCCGCGCCCACGCCTGACCGACCGTTCCTGACCCGGCGCGCTTACGCCCGTCTGATCAGGCGAGGTTTGCGCCGCCGCTTTCGTCAGTATACGGACGCTATCATAAGTCGTTTCAATCCCGCACAAGCGAGCCGGCTTCATCGCGACGCCTAAGAAAACGCTTGTTGCGCAATTGCGCGAGCGGCGCCAGTTTGCGCGCGTAATATTGAGCGGAAACCCATGTGACCAACGCTGCACCATTACGGCGCGCCACATCGCCCTGGTGGCGCGGCGCGGTGATCTATCAGATTTATCCGCGCAGCTTCCTCGACACCAATGCCGACGGGGTCGGCGATCTAAAGGGCTGCATCGAGAAACTCGAATATATCGCCTCGCTTGGCGTCGACGCAATCTGGCTGTCGCCGTTTTTTACATCGCCGATGCGTGATTTCGGATATGACGTTGCGGATTATTGCGATGTTGATCCGCTGTTTGGAACGCTGGCGGAATTTGACGCCTTCATCGCCGGCGCGCACAAGCGCGGCGTCAAGGTCATCATCGATCAGGTATACTCGCATACGTCCGACCAGCACGCATGGTTCGCCGAGAGCCGGTCAAGCCGCGATAACCCGAGAGCCGACTGGTATGTCTGGGCGGACGCAAAACCGGATGGCGCGCCGCCCAATAACTGGCAGTCGGTCTTTGGCGGCGGCGCCTGGGAATGGGACGCGCGGCGGCGGCAATATTACTTTCACAATTTCCTGCCGTCGCAACCCGATCTCAATTTACACAATCCTGTCGTGCAGGACGCCATCCTTGATGTCGCGAGATTCTGGCTCCGCCGCGGCGTTGACGGGTTCCGGCTCGACGCCCTCACCTTTGCAATGCACGACCCGCAATTGAGGGATAACCCGCCGCGCCAGGGCTTGGCCAGGCCGCCGGGGCGGCCCTACGAATTTCAGGACCATCGCTTCAATCAATCGCACAAGGATATTCCCAAATTCATCGAGCGGCTGCGCGCCGTGACGGATGAGTATGAAAATCGTTTCACCGTCGCGGAAGTTGTCGGACAGCGCGCGCAGGCGGAAATGAAACTCTTCACGCATGGCGGGCGGCGCCTCAACACTTCCTACAGTTTCGATTTTCTCTATGCGCAGAAACTGACGCCGGCGCTTGTCAGGGAGACGCTGAGCGCATGGCCCGAAGGCGGCGAGTGGCCGTCCTTTGCATTTTCAAATCACGACGCGCCGCGCGCCGTCAGCCGCTGGCGGGGCGATTGCGACGCGGATCAATACGCGCGGTTGCTGATGGTCTTGCTGATGGCGCTTCGCGGCAATGTTTTTGTCTATCAGGGCGAGGAGCTTGGTCTGATGCAAGCCGAGATCCCTTTCGACCGCCTGCAGGACCCCGAAGCGATCGCCAACTGGCCGGCAACGCTTGGGCGCGACGGCGCACGCACGCCAATGCCGTGGCGGCGATCCGCGCCATTCGCAGGATTTTCAAGCATCGAGCCATGGTTGCCTGTCGCGCCGGCGCATGTCGATCGCGCCGTTGACGCACAAGAAGCAGATGATGCTTCAATGCTGAACTTTACGCGCCGTCTCGCCAAACTTCGCCAGAACTCGCAGGCGCTGCGCCATGGCGCGATCAGCTTTATCGATGCGCCGGACGACATCATAGCATTCGAGCGCACTTTTGAGAGCGAGACCATGCTCTGCGTGGTCAATGTCGGCGATGAATCACGGAAGTGGGCGCCGACGAATAACCAAAGGCTCAAGATTGTCGCCGCGGTGAATATCAACACAGCGGCTGAAGCGCCGCCTGCATCATTGCCAGCCTGGTCGGCTTTTCTGGCGACGCACTAGAAAAAGCGACGGGGCCCCGGACCCGCCGGCAGATTTTCGGAAAAGAAGCGAATCGCGTTCTCGCCCATCACCGCCTGGATTGTTGCATCATCAACGCCGGCTTTAATCAGGCCATCGGTCAGAACCGCCGCTTCAGACGCATCGAACGGCGTCGTTGTTGCGCCGTCGAAGTCCGACCCCAGGGCGACGTGGTCAGGCCCAACGAGCGCTGTTGCATAAATGATCGCCTGGACGATCGCCTCAACTGTCGGTTCGCACACAGCGCCATCCCAAAATCCGACGCCAATGACGCCGCCATGCGCGGCGATCTCTTGCATCAAGTCATCCGGCAAATTGCGCGGACTGTTGCAATGACCTCTAAGCCCCGTGTGCGAGACAATGAACGGCCGATCGGTCAAGGAAAGAACGTCCTTGACGACCGCTTCGGAAGAATGGGCGACATCGATGATCATGCCTTTTTGGATTGCAGCTTCGACGGCGGCGCGGCCGAACTCTGTCAGGCCGCCGCCGGATACGCCATGGAGCGATCCACCCAGTTCGTTGTCGAAAAAGTGCTGAAGGCCGAGAATGCGGTATCCGGCGTCGTATAGCCGGTCGATATTAGCGAGATCGCCTTCGAGCGGGTGGGCGCCTTCTGTCGCGAGAATGACGTTCAATCCGGGTTGATCAATATGCGCCGACAAATCACCGCGCGTGCGAACCAGGCGCAAGCCGCCATTCGAATGCGCCTCGTAGCGCCGCAATTTCTGCGCAATGAAAAGAGCGCGTTCGGTAAGGCTCGACCATGTCTTTACAGGCCAGCGCTGCGCCATCGACAGCAGCGTAATGTTGTCGGTATCGCCGGTGTTCCGGTCATAATTGAGCTTCTTCGGCGTCTTGGTTACAGCAGCGAGCACCTGGAGCCGGTAACCGCCGTCACCGAGGCGCGACGCATCGGTATGCCCGCGCCCATTCCGCTTTAGGAAGTTGCGGTCCCACAGCAGCGCGTCATCATGCAGGTCAGCAAGCCGCAGCTGGCCATGCAACAGACGCGCCTCATCGCCGATCTCAAACGGCGCGTGCGGAACAACCCTGTTGAGAGTGCGGTCAACACGCGCCGGCACAATGAAGAAAAAAACAACGGCGCCGATCGAAAGCGCCAGCGCAATCAGACCTGCGACAAACTTCGCCATTGGCGCGGTCCCCTCGATAACAGCCAAACAACGCGAAGGATCAAATGACCCCTCGCGCCGCCTGTGAATTCTGCGATTTATTGCCGACGGCGGTTATTCCGCCGCAAAGCAATAGGTGCAGATCTTGTTGCCGTCAGGATCGCGCAAATAGGCCGCATACGCCGTCGGCGTGAATGTGCGCGGTCCCGGCTTGCCTTCGCATGTGCCGCCATTGGCAAGGCCCGCTTCGTGAAATGCATGCACCGCCTTGCGCGTCGGCGCCGCGAACCCGATCGTCCCGCCATTGGCGTGCGTCGCTGGTTTTCCATTTGCCGGTTTGGTGATGATGAATTCAGGGCCGTCCTTGCCCCACATGTGGCCGTTCTCACCCATCGGCCCAAAGCTCTTCAGGCCCAGCGCGCCGAGCGACGCATCGTAGAATTTCTTCGATTTTTCCAGATCGTTCGTACCCACGACCATATGCGTGAAGATCGCCATTGAAATTCCCTTTTTCTAGTTGCCTGCCAGCTTACGGGCGCACCAATTGCGGCCTGCATCCCGAGCGGCGGCGCGACGATACGAAATCGCCGATTTGGGAGCAATTCACGCCCGCAGCGTCTCGGGTCACAAAAATGCGCTGCAGGACTCTGGCCTGTTGGAAATTTGTTCTTGCTTTGTTCTAATTCGTGGCTAATCTCCCTCAATGACGCGCACCGCTGGCACTTCCCCCTCCTCTAACCGCCCCTTAGAGGCACGGCCGCCAACCCGAGCGAAGGGCCGCGGTGCGCGCTCAAATATTTCAGGGCGGTATGAGGCCCTCTCCCGCACCGATGCGGACGACGGCTGGGAAAGCGAGGATGATCTTCCGGCGCTGAAGACGGACGTCACCAACGAGACGGCGCGAACCATCATCAATTACATTTCAAGCCCGTTTGTGGGATTTGACCGGTCGATCAATCCCTATCGCGGTTGCGAACACGGCTGCTCTTATTGTTTCGCCCGCCCCACTCACGCCTATTACGGACTCTCAGCCGGACTTGATTTCGAAACGAAGCTGTTTGCAAAGCCCAATGCGGCAGCGCTGCTCGACCGCGAGCTTTCATCAAAATCCTACCGCCCGCGGCATATTGCGATCGGCACAAATACCGATCCCTATCAGCCGATCGAGCGAAAATTCGAATTGATGCGCGCCATTCTTGCCGTGCTTGCCAAATACAATCATCCGGTGTCGGTGCTGACAAAGTCAGCGCTGGTGAAGCGCGATCTCGATTTGCTTGTGCCGATGGCGACCGCAGGGATCGTGAAGACGATGCTGTCGGTGACGACACTCGATCCGAAACTGGCGCGGGCGATGGAGCCGCGCGCCTCGTCGCCGGCCAGGCGCCTTGCCGCCATTCGATCCTTGAGTGATGCAGGTGTTCCCGTCGGCGTCATGACCGCGCCGATGATACCGGGTCTTAACGACCATGAGCTGGAAGACATTCTGGCGGCCGCAAAAGCGGCGGGCGCTGCATGGGCCGGTTACACAATCATCCGTCTCCCGCTCGAAGTATCAGGGGTCTTTCGCGAATGGCTGGAGGCCGCCTTTCCTGATCGTGCGGCCAAAGTGTTGCGGCACATCCGAGACATGAATGGCGGGCGCGACTATGACGTCGAGTGGTCGCGCGCCAAAGCGCCGCGCAGCGTTTTCACCAAATTGATCAAGGAGCGTTTCGACCGGGCGACCAGACGTATCGGCCTATCGCCTGACGCGCCAAGGCTCGATCCAACGCGGTTTTGCCGGCCGGAGGCGGCACATTGCCAGCTTTCCCTCTTTTAAGATGGCGAGGTAGGATGAAGCTTTCCCGAAAAGCCCGGAGATCGAGCCATGACTGAGCTAAATGCCGAAATCGCGACTGAGATTGAGGCCGCCGCATTCCGCCGGCTGGTCGCGCATTTGGCGGCGCGGCCCGAGGTTCAAAATATCGACCTGATGATTCTTGCCGGATTCTGCCGCAACTGCCTTGCCGACTGGCGCCGGGAGGCGGCGTCTGACCGCGGCGTCGCCATGACCAAGGACGAGGCGCGGGCGGCGATCTATGGCATGCCATACGGCGACTGGAAGAAAAAATACAACAAGGAAGCAACACCTGATCAACGCGCCGCTTTTGAACGGTCAAGACCATCAAAAGCCTGACGAACCGTATCGGTTGCGGTCGAATCGCCAAAGAATTGTTTCAGTCAAGAAACATTCGGATACGCCATGGTCGAAGCGCCGACATTCGAGATTGAAGATGGATTTTCCGGCATCATCGCCGGCGTCGATGAGGCGGGCCGCGGCCCCTGGGCGGGGCCGGTTGTCGCCGCCGCCGTCATCCTTGACCGCGCCAATACGCCAGACGGGCTTCGCGATTCCAAAACACTCACAGAAAAACGCCGGCGCGTTCTCGCCGCCGCGCTCTGGAAATCGGCGCGAATCGGCGTTGGCGTTGCAAGCGTTGACGAAATCGATTCGATGAACATCCTGCGCGCGTCGCTGATGGCAATGTCGCGCGCTGTCGCCAATCTTCCGGCGGCGCCGACAATCGCCATTGTCGACGGACACATCAAACCAAAGCTGACCTGTCCGGCCTACACGGTGATCAAGGGCGACGCCAAATCCCTGTCGATTGCGGCCGCATCGATCATCGCCAAAACGACGCGCGACCGCATGATGCACGAACTTGCGCGGGACTATCCGAATTATCAGTGGCAATCGAACAAGGGATACGCAGCGCCGGCGCACCGCGAAGCGCTGGATCGTTTCGGCGTCACCCCACATCACCGGCGATCATTCTCGCCGATCCACAACATGTTGTGTGAAGCGTCGTCAAAGAGTCTTCTGTCAACGTCTTGTTAAGCTTCGTTAAAGCATTGACTCCAAAGAATTTTTGTTGACGCGGACTCCGCGCTGACTCATTCTCGCGCCTCTTTGATTGGGAGGCGGACAATGGCGCAGACAACAGCCGAAAAGAACAAGGCGGCGGCGCTGAAAACAGTGCGCGCAAAATCGATTTCGGCGCCGCTCCGCAATGCGAAAGATCATCTCGACACCATCATCAAAGGCGATTCGATAGAGGTCCTTCGGTCCTTGCCGGACAATTTCGCCGAACTCGTTTTTGCTGATCCGCCGTACAATCTTCAACTCGGCGGCGAACTGACCCGTCCGGATAACAGCCGCGTCGACGGCGTCGACGACGATTGGGACCGGTTCGGATCGTTCAGCGATTATGACGCGTTCACCCGCGACTGGCTGACCGAGGCGCGCCGCATCCTCAAACCGGACGGCGCAATCTGGGTCATCGGCTCTTATCACAACATTTTCCGCGTCGGCGCCAGCTTGCAGGATCTTGGTTTCTGGCTTCTCAACGATGTCATCTGGGTCAAGGCCAACCCGATGCCGAATTTCCGCGGCACGCGCTTCACCAATGCGCACGAAACATTGATCTGGGCGTCGAAGTCGAAGGAATCGCGGCCAACGTTCAATTATTCCGCGCTGAAGACGGCGAACGAAGATCTGCAGATGCGATCGGACTGGTTCTTGCCGATCTGCACCGGCAATGAGCGGCTGAAAGGCGCGTCGGGCGCAAAAGTCCACCCAACGCAAAAACCCGAAGCGCTGCTTTACCGGGTGATGCTGGCGACAACCAATCCGGGCGACGTCGTGGTTGACCCGTTCTTTGGGTCGGGAACGACCGGCGCCGTCGCCAAAATGCTCGGGCGGCATTTTATCGGCATCGATCGCGATAACGATTATATCGCCGCCGCCGCCAAGCGCATCGCCGCGGTCAACCCGGTGGAAGCGGCCGCACTTGAAGTAACGCCGTCAAAACGCGCCGCGCCGCGCGTCGCCTTCGGGTCAATCGTCGAACGGGGTCTTCTGAAACCCGGCGCAACCCTATATGCGCCGCGGCGAAAATACGCCGCCCGTGTGCGCGCCGACGGCTCGATCGCCGTCAATGGTCCGGACGGGGCCATAGAAGGGTCGATCCACAAAATGGGCGCGCATGTGCAAAAGCTCGAAGCGTGCAACGGCTGGACCTATTGGCACTACGAAACAAAAACCGGATTGAAACCGATCGACTTCCTGCGTGAGAAAATGCGTAAATCCGCCAAAGCGTGAGTCCTTTCCCGGCTTTGGCCTGGCGCTGAGAGGGCCCCCCGATGCGGCAATCCATGTTTGATTTTGTTGGCAATCTCGACACCTTGCTCGCCGTTGTTGTCGGCGCGGCGCTCGCTCTGGTTGGCGGCGTCCTCAGCGAACATTATGAAGATGCGATCGAACGCCGGCGCCGCGAGCGCGACGCTGCGCGGTTTTTCGGCGAGATCCTCGGATCGATCGATGCGCTGGTCGATCGCGCCATTCATTCCCAGAAATTCGGCGATCCCTGGGGTCCGGTGACGATGCGGCTGTTTCGGACCGCGATGCGCGAAGCCGAGGTCTATGACCGCAATCGCGAACGCCTATTCGACATTCAGGATATGGAGCTGCGGTCGCGCATCCATGTTCACGTGATCAGCGAAATCTTTCCGCTCGAAGCCATCATCGAAGGAAGCGATCGCATCGCGGCGATCACTGAACGCCTTGAGGATGGTCCGGTGCTTTCAGAAGAAAAACGCCAAAAATTGCAGGAGCGCCTCGCCGTCTGGCTCAATTCACGCAAAACCGGGCTCGACTTTATCGTAGATGAACGCAAGAAAACGCCCGATCTGTGCCTCGGGCTTGAAAAACTCGCCGGCATTTCTTTCACAAAGATCGAACGACCATAGTGTTGCAGATGTTTAGCCCGGCAGCACGTAACCCTTGAACTTCTTGCGCAGCTCGGTTTTAAGCACTTTGCCGGTGGCGCCCAATGGCAATTCCGGGACGAACTCCACCGCATCGGGCCAGGCGATCTTGTCGAGTTTTCCTTTCAGGAAGTCCTTGATGTCATCTGGCGACGGTTCCTCGCCGTCACGCTTGACGACAATCAACAACGGGCGCTCCTGCCAGCGCGGATGCGTAACGCCGATCACCGCCGCATTGGCGACACCCGGATGCATCAGCGCGGCGTTTTCAATATCAATCGATGACACCCATTCGCCACCTGTCTTGATCACATCCTTGGCGCGGTCGGTAATTTGCAGATAGCCGTCTTCATCGATGACGGCGACGTCGCCAGTGTCAAACCACCCGTCGGCGGTAAGCGTTTCGGCGGTCGCCTTGTAATAAGATCCGACGATTGACGGGCCCCGCACCTGAAGGCGGCCGTCAGAAACGCCGTCGCGCGGCAACACCGCGCCCTGCTCCGAGACAATCCGCATTTCAACCAAGGGCAGCGCGCGGCCCGCCTTCAACTGATAATGTATGCGCTTTTCTTTAGGCAGCGCCTTGATATGTGGCGGCAGCACGTTGACGGTGCCGATCGGGCTCATTTCCGTCATGCCCCAGCCTTGCTGCAGTTCGATGCCGTATTTTTCAAAGCCGCGGATCAGCGCCTCAGGCAACGCCGAGCCGCCACAGAGGCCTTTCTTCAGGTGTGGCAAGGTTTTTCCGGCTTTGTCCATATACTGAAGAAGTCCGAGCCAGACCGTCGGAACGCCCAGCGAATATGTGACCTTTTCCTCCGAAAGCAGTTCATAGAGGCTTTCGCCGTCGAGTTTTGGGCCCGGAAACACCTGCTTCAATCCGATCAGCAGCGCGGAATAAGGCGTGTTCCAGGCATTCACATGGAACATCGGCACAACGG
This sequence comes from Parvularculaceae bacterium, assembly GCA_041753055.1. Classification (GTDB taxonomy): domain Bacteria; phylum Pseudomonadota; class Alphaproteobacteria; order Caulobacterales; family Parvularculaceae; genus Amphiplicatus. The sequence goes on along the minus strand of JBGSVH010000115.1, from coordinate 7,073 downwards.
GAAGAAGCGTATCGCCTTCAACGCATCCAAGCGCCGTCGGAAGACAGCTGCCGAGCGTTTGAATGAGGCAGGAGCGGTGAGAATAGACGACGCCTTTGGGGTCGCCGGTTGTTCCCGATGTGTAGCACATTGCAACGGCGGTATTCTCGTCAAAATCCGGCCAGTCGAATTCCTCCGCTTCGCCAGCGATCAGGCGTTCATAGGCGTCATCGCCGGTCCCCGCGGCGCGGGCATGATGATCGTCGGTTAAAAGGACGTATTTTTTCACGCTGTTGAGTTTGCCGCGCAACGCCGACACCAAAGGCGCAAAAGTCGTATCGTAAAAGAGAAAGTTGTCTTCGGCGTGATTGATGACAAACGCTGCGTTGTCCGGGCCAAGCCGAGGGTTGACAGTATGCAGCACTGCGCCCAGCCCGCCGACCGCGTAATACATCTCAAACTGGCGATAGGTGTTCCAGCCGATGACGCCAATGCGGTCGCCATATTTGACGCCCATTCGCTTCAACGCATTCGCGAGCTTGCAGATTCGCTTGTAGGAATCGGCAACCGTGTAGCGGTGAATTGGCCCCTCGACCGTTCGGGTGACGATTTCGGTAAACCGGAAATTCAACCGCGCATGCTTGAGGATCTCCGTTGTCAGCAACGGACGGTCCATCATCAGACCCTTCATAGCGTCTCCCTTGTTTCCCGATCGCCCTTGACCCCTTTTACTGCGGGGCTTTGCGAAACTATCGGGTTTTCTGCGCGCCCGGTCAAATTCGACTTGGACCGGCGCCGCCATCTTGCGCGACCGAGCGGTCAGCCTATGGTCGCGCCGATGACAAAGACCGATACAAAATCCGCCCTGTCGGGCGTCCGCGTACTCGACCTGTCGCGGGTTCTGGCCGGACCGTGGGCGAGCCAGTTGCTGGGCGACCTCGGCGCGGAAGTGATCAAGATCGAACGCCCTGGCGCCGGCGATGACACTAGGGGCTGGGGCCCGCCATTCCTGACCAACAAGGCCGGCGAAACGACCGATGCGGCCTATTTCCTGTCGGCCAACCGCAACAAGAAGTCGGTCGCTATCGATATAGCAGACAAGGACGGGGCGGCGCTGGTCCGGCGGATCGCCGCATCAAGCCATATCGTGCTTGAAAACTTCAAGGTTGGCGGCCTGAAAAAATACAGCCTCGATTACGAAAGCCTCTCGAGGGACAATCCATCGCTTGTTTATTGCTCGATTACCGGATTTGGACAGACGGGCCCCTACGCGCAGCGCGCCGGGTACGATTACATGATTCAGGCGATGGGCGGATTGATGTCGGTTACCGGCCAGCCGGTCGGCGCGCCCGGCGCCGAACCGATGAAGGTCGGCGTCGCCGTCGCTGATCTTTTTTCCGGCATGTATGCGGCAACTTCGATCCTGGCGGCGCTTCGGCACGCCGAACGCACCGGCGAGGGCCAGTATCTCGACGTCGCGCTGCTCGATTGCCAGATTGCAATGCTCGCCAACCAGGCCTCGAATTACCTTGTTTCCGGAACAGCGCCGGGACGGCTTGGCAATGCCCACCCGAACATCGCGCCCTATCAGGTGTTTTCGACGAAAGACGGGTATGTTGTCATTGCGGTCGGCAATGATGGTCAGTTTGCCGCTTTTGCCAGAGCGATCGGCGCGGACGAGCTCGCCGATGACGAGCGCTACCGGACAAACAGAAGTCGCGTCGCCAATCGCGAAGCGCTGATCGCTGAAATCGCGCCGAGGATGCGCGACCAGACCACCGCCGAATGGCTCGCATCGATGGAACGTGCGACGGTGCCTGCCGGCCCGATCAATACAATCGACGCTGTCTTTGATGATCCGCACGTTGCAACTCGCGACATGACCGGGCCGATCAGCAGACCCGACGCCGGCGGGCGGCGCATGGTTTTGCATCCGGTCAAATACTCAAAAACGCCAGCGATTGCGGAAGGCGCGCCGCCGGCTCTTGGATCGCATACGGATGAAGTCCTGCGCGAGGTCGCCGACGCCGAGGAAATCGGCGCGCTGAAGAAGCGTGGCGTTATCGGATAAAATCAGGCCGACTTGATGGATTGCGGCTCAACCGCCGGTGCGGCGTTGATGACGCCGATTTGAGCAAGCTTTGCTTCGATTGATTGCCGGTCGAATGGTTTCAGCAGATAGTGACCTGCGCCTGCGGCGCGCGCCAGCGTGAATTGCTGGGGGTCATTTTCAGTAGCGCAAAGAATAATTTCCGGACGCTGATCTTGCGGCAACTCGGCGGCGCCGCGCAGAAAATCGAGGGCGCCAAGCGATGGGAGGTCCCAATCGAGAAGGACGACGTCAGGCTTCGCCGCGCGGCACTGCGACAACCCATCCTCAGCGGTTTCGGCCTCCCTGGCCTCGATCGACAAATCCGTGAGAATGCGCAGCGCGATTTCGCGAATGACGCTTGAATCTTCGACAATGAGACAGGTTTTCATGAGTTTGCCGCCGGCCTTCTGATACCGGCTGCAGTCTCGCCAATTTCGGTTAGCTCGCCGTTAACGCGGACGGCGCGATTTGCTCGGACCTAGCTGAAAATGTCACTTTAAACGTGGCCTGCCCCCCTGACTGATTAAATTCGACCTCGCCGCCAGCGCTCCGGGCGGCCAGCGCCGAAAGGTAATGAGGGGTAAATTTCGGCTTCATCTCCGTCACATCTCCGGCGAGCGCCCGGACCATGTCGTCCTGCACGATCACGCGTTGCCCGGTGACGCGCACTTCGTAAGCGCCGCGCGCGCCCTCAATGATCACAGACCCGCCTCGCGGAACGCAATCGGCGGCGGCGGCGCCAAGCACCAGCAGCGCCTTCACTTCATCCTTGGGCGCATGGCCTGGCGCAATCCGCCAGTCGAGGTTGGCTTTGGTCCAGGCGAGCAGGGCCTCAAGCACGTGGCGTGCTTCCTCATAGGGAAGTTCCGCGCCAAGCCCGCCCGACGCGCCATAGGCAAGGCGGGCGTATTTGAGGAGCGCTACAGATTTTTCTGCGCTTGACCTGATGAGATCGAGCGCCGCCTCCTTCATTGACGAGTCCATCGAGGGGTCGCCAAGCACCTCCAGCCCCGACGACAAGGCGCCGATCGGATTGACGAGATCGTGGCAGAGCCGCGACGACATCAGCGCGGAGAGGGTAACGGCGTCAATTTCTGCTGGTGATGCGGGTGACATGAAAACGGAGTCCTCTCTGCAGATTGGACCCCGTTATGAATGATTCGCGCTTCCGTGTCGGTTATCAGGGCTGCCTGGCCCAACTGCCGTCGGGCAGCATCACGCATTGCCCGGACGGCGCGCCCTCAACAAGCCGCTTGCCGGTCAGGGCGGCCGCATCCTCAATGGTGACGCCATTGCGGGCGGCAAGATCGGCGAAGACCGCCTTGCGCTGCTGGTTGATTGTTCGGACTTCGCGCTTCAGCGTCTCACCAACGGCCATATCGTCGATGACGCCAAGATAGCCATCAGATTGTTCTCCGACGACGCATCTGGACTTGGCATCCTCAATTGCCGCCGAGGCGGCGCTCGCCCCGACCGTTGAAGCAGCAAAGATCAACGAAGAGACAGCAAATGTTGCAAGCATCTTTTTCATGGACGACGTCCCTTTCTCAAATGCTCTAGAAAATGTCCGGATTGTTGGCGATAAGATCTTCGATTTCCTTGTCCATCTTGATTAAGACTTCCTGCTTGATGTTGACGTTGAGGTTGATCTCGATCGGCTTGTCAGGCGCCTGAACCTTGACGGTGGCGCACGCGGCAACCGCCACGAACAGAACCGCCGCCTGTACGAAAACGCCGGTCTGGCGCCGATCCACTGTCATTCCAAACATGCCCGCCCTCGCCTTCCAAGAGAATCACGATTTTCAATGACGTTACCATAGGCCGGGCTGGTGTCGAAATAGGGGCGTAACTCATTCTTTGCGGCCACAATTTCTCCCTATTGTTTGGCGGCGCCCTCCGCTTCCTGCTGTTTTGCGCGTTCGATCTGAAGTTTAACGTCTGTCGACAGGATCGCCTGTTCAATGAGGCTCAAGAGCGGCGCGTTTATGGTCAACCGGTATTTGACCGGGCTGTCGACCCGCTGTGTCTTGCCGCCCGCCTTGACGGGGATATCGCTGCGGCCCTCGAAAAAGATCTTGAAATTGAGCGTTCCGTCGAGCGGTCCGTCGATGGTCGCCGACAGCCTGTCAAACCGGAGTTCGCGCAAGATTTCGAACGCCAGCGCACTCTGCTCGTTCGACTGCGACGCCGCATTTGTCGCCTTTCCTTCATATCGAACGACCCCGCTTCCCTTTGACGAGAGAATGCCGTTGTTGATGCGCGCGCGCCCGCCCTCGATCGAAATTGGCAAGACGCCTTCAACCGATCCCTCGCCCGACAATCCATCGACTTTGATATAAGCGAGCAAATCGGAGAAATTGACATTGTCGATCTGCAGCGTCGTTTCGGACTTGCCGCCGGCGATCGACATCTGCGAATTATAGGCGCCGATGGTTCCGCCGAACCATGGAAATTCGGCTTCAATGATCTTCAGCGTATTGTCGCCGGGAAGCGCAAAGCGCATTTCGCCGTTTTCAAGTTTCAGCGCATCCATGTCGACCTTGCTGATCGACAGCGTCTGCTCGCCTGCCGTCGCTATGGGCGAAAGGCTGCTGAAAACGATCTTGCCGGTGACGCCTTCCGTTTTGGTCACTGCAACGCCAGGTCCGCGGAATGAAACATCGTCGAGATTGATCGTCGCCGAAGAGCCGATATCGCCGGGCGACCATTCAAACCGCGCTCTTCCTTCGGTGGCGCCGGTCGCGCCCGAGATGATGCCACTGAGTGCGGGAAGGAGTCGGTCTGGCTGCAATCCAAGGGCAAAAGTCAAAAGCCCCGAATCGAAAATCGCCTCGCCGCGGCCGGTCCGCACCTGATGGCTGCCCTCGCCGACGCCAAGCGGGACGCCCTTCGGTGTTCGAACCTTGAAATCAAACCGCGCCACATCAGCGGCAAGCGTTGCTTCGCCGGCGACGGCGACGGGCGCCACCATTTCAAGCTTGACGTTCTGCGCAATGCGCATCGTCGAAAGCGCCGCCTTCGCGGCAATCGTGTCACCGACGATATCTGTTTCGAAACCGCCCTCGGCCTCCGACAGCACAAACGCGTTGTTGAGGAGGACGCGCCCGCCGGCAAGATCGCCAACAAGGCGGGTTGTCCTGATCGCGGGCCTGTAAGTCATGTTGAAATCGATGCGCGGCGGCGCGCCGTCGAAAATCGTGCGGCCGAGCCGGTAATGGGCGGTGCGCGCATTGAGCACGCCTTTGATTATCGTCAGCGGCGCGTCACCCCAATCAACATTGATGAGCGCTGCGTCGGACGGGCAAAGCGTCGCGATTTTCATGTGCCCATCCATGTCCTGGCCGCCCATCAAAAATCCGGCGTGCTCAATATCGACGCAACCGCCGTCAACCGGCGTCGCCGTTAAAGTCTTCGTCGCTGGATCAACTGATACGGAAAAGCGCGCCCTGGCCGGCATGTCGCTGATCTGCAGGCGGCCGATTTCAACCTTCTTTACTTCCGTTGCAATTTCAGCCGCACCGTTCAATTGACGATCCGAATAAACGCCTTTGAATTGTCCGGAAAAATTCGCAATCGAAACGCCGGCGACCTTCTGCCCGCCGAGCGAGGCGGCGGCGTCAATGCGCCACGGCCCGTCTCCCTCGGAAGTCGCATCGACAGATCCCGCGCCGGTCGCAACCGGCCCGGCAAGATCGGCCCTCAAACTGATCCGGCCCCGGCCATTGCGGCGTTCGTAGAGCGCAGCGTCGCCGCTGGAAACCGTCAGCCGGTCACCGCGATCCGCAACGACCGTCAACGGTCCGTCGGCGAGGGTGACGGTAAAGCCGTCGCCCGAAAAGACAGTTTTGAAGACACCTGCAACAGAAAGGTCCTTGATCGGCGCGCCGCCTACAGAGGCGTAAGGCGCGAGCGTTGGCGTCGCCAGCGCGTCGATGGTCGACGATTTCAGAGCGACCGTCGCGTCGCCGGTAAATCCGCGTGGTCCGGCGCCAAAGACCCCGCGCCAGGAGGCAACATCGGCGTCGACAACGAGATCGGCGCCGCGAACCGCGCCGGCAAGCATTGCGATGTCGCTCTTTATGGCGCCGGTGATTTCAATTGATCCGCTTGCACCCAGATCAACAGCGCCCTCTCCTTGCAGCGCCGAAAATCCGAAGGCGGCAAACCCTGTTTCCTCCGCCGACAGGGCGACGTCGAATTGTCCGCCTTTCGCCATGCCGAAGGCGCCGGAGAGCTTCGTATTAAGGTCGCCCTTCGGTGTTCGCGCAATCACCGCGAGCGTTTTGACCGTCAGTGTTGCAAAAGGCGGCGGCGCCGGTTTCGCCGCGGGGTCTGGCGACCAGCCCGCAATGTTGATGGCGCCGTCTTCCTCGATTCTTGCGACCATCTTGCCGAAATCAATGACAACTTCCTTCGCCTTGCCGCGAAAGACCAGATCCCGCCAATTGTATTCGAGAACGACTTTACCAAGCGCAAGATCGGGCGCATCGCGATCAACTCCCGCTGTCACCGACGCAAGTGAGAGCCGCGACAGCGTGATATCGCTGACCGATGCCGCGGGATTTTGCAGCCGGACGCCAGTCATGATGTGTTCAACCGTCGCCGCTGCAATCGGTTTGCGCAGGAAATAGAGCGCCGCGCCGACGAGGAGCAGCACGACAAAAACACCAATGACAAAGCGGGCGAGCAACCGCATCCGCTAACTCCCAATCGCGATTTCTCGTCCCCTCGGACCGCAGCGATGCGGGGCCTGCCCGGCGGCGCCGCGCTGCTGCTTAGAAAAGCCCTGCCAGCATGGCGAAAATTGCACAAAAAAGCGAGGCCGGGACTTAAGGCGGGCTGTCCTACCCTTGCAAGCGCGCGGCGCGGTTGACTTGCACGACAGCGCAAACGAGAGATACGCCGCAAAAAGGCGCAGTTTTCAGGAAGGCGCAATGGCCGATACCGGCGCGATTATCGACGGGTCTGGGGCGAACGAGACCGCACAGCGCGCCCCGCTGGC
>JBGSVH010000114.1:0-19210 GCA_041753055.1 Parvularculaceae bacterium | reverse complement strand
TGACCGTCGCGATGCCCGGCGCCCCGACCGAAGTCGAGCAGCTCGCCGACGGCTCGGTCCGGATGACGGCGCAGTTCCGCGCCTTGAGCCCCAAGGGCGACAGCTGGAACCGCCGTTTTGTCTGCGAGGCGGACAGCGAGGGCGTGCGCTTCCTCGAAGTCGACTAAAGCGCCGGGCGAAAAACTGGAATCACCGGTTTTTCGAACACCCGGCGCGGAAACTGAAAATCTGGATTGGCGGGCGATGCGAATCTGTCGCCCGCCAGGCTAGGCGGGCTGTCGACTGGGGGCAAACCCTCTGCTAGAAGCGCCGGCATGGCGCTGACGGTCACTTTTCTGATTTCCGGGGCGGGCCTTCGTGTTCGGGATTCCCGAATTATCGGCCCGCACCGCTTTTGAGCGCAAAGCGATGAGCTTGACGCGCGGCGCGGCTGCGGGTTTCACCTTCTCCCGGAAACCTCATTCAAGAAAGATTGACCGATGCCCCCTGCATCGACAGATGATGCGTCGCCCGACAAGGCGTCCAGAGACTACAAGTCGACCCTGTTCCTGCCGGAGACCGGGTTTCCGATGCGCGCCGGCCTGCCAAAGGCCGAGCCCGAATTCCTGAAAGCCTGGGAGGCGGCCGATCTCTACGGCCAGCTGCGCAAGGCGTCGGCGGGCAAGACCAAATACATCCTCCATGACGGTCCGCCCTACGCCAACGGCCATCTTCACATGGGCCACGCCTTCAACAAGATCCTGAAAGACCTCGTCGTGCGCTCGCGCCAGATGATGGGGTTCGACAGCAATTACGTCCCCGGCTGGGACTGTCACGGCCTGCCGATCGAATGGAAGGTCGAAGAGGACTTCAGAGCCAACAACCGCGCCAAGCGCGAGGTGCCGAAAGCGGAATTCCGCGCTGCTTGCCGCGCCTATGCCGAACGCTGGGTCGCCATCCAGCGCGAGGAGTTCAAGCGCTACGGCGTCGTCGGCGACTGGGATCATCCGTATACGACGATGGCGTTCGAGGCGGAAGCGGCGATAGTCGCCGAATTCCTGAAATTCGTCGATCGCGGGCTCGTCTATCGCGGCTCGAAACCGGTGATGTGGTCGCCGGTCGAACAGACGGCGCTCGCCGAAGCCGAGATCGAATATCACGATCATACATCGACGACGATTTGGGTGAAGTTTCCGGTCGACCCGACGAGTTTGGCGCACGAGCAGATCATTGCAGGACAGTACTACAAGGATGCGTCAATCGTTATTTGGACGACGACGCCGTGGACGATTCCCGGCAACCGCGCGATCTGTTTCGGGCCGAAAATCTCTTACGGGCTTTATGAAGTGACGGCGATGGAGAAGGTCGTCGATCCGAAGTCCGGCGCCGAATTGACGCCGTGGACAAGGGTTGGCGAGAAACTGATTGTCGCCGACAAGCTGTGGGAAAGCGTCAAGATAGCCGCGAGAATCGCAGACGCGACACGGTTGGGAAATGCCCACCCTGCAGGCGGAAAATGCAGCCACCCCCTCAAAGGCTATCACGACGGCTATCAATTCGACGTGCCCTTGCTCGCCGGCGATCATGTCACTGACGATGACGGCACGGGCTTTGTGCACACCGCGCCCGGTCACGGGCAGGAAGACTATATCGCTTACGTCTCGGCCTTCGGGACGCAAACAGAAATTCCGCATACGGTCGATGAGTTCGGCGCCTTCACCGATGAAGCGCCGGGTTTTGAAGGCAAGAAAGTGCTCGTCCTCGAAGGCAAGAAAGCCGGGCAGGACGGCGACGCCAACAGCGCCGTCATCGCTGCGTTGATCGAGAAGGGCGCGCTCCTCGCGCGCGGGCGATTGAAGCACTCCTATCCGCATTCATGGCGGTCGAAAGCGCCGGTCATCTTCCGCAACACGCCGCAATGGTTCATCGGCCTCGACAAGAAATTGCCGGAGGGCAAGACCTTGCGCGAAACCGCGCTCGCCGCGATCGACGCAACGACGTTCACGCCGGCGGCCGGAAAGAACCGCATCCGCGCCATGATCGAGGGAAGACCCGACTGGCTCGTCTCGCGCCAGCGCGCCTGGGGCGTGCCGATTGCGATTTTCGTCAACACCAAGACCGGCGAAATCCTCAACGATCCCGCGGTCAACCAGCGCATCGTCGAGGCGGTGAGGGCGAAGGGCGCCGACGCCTGGTTTGAAACGCCCGCGCAGGTGTTTCTCGGGTCGGCGGGCTCCGACAATCAATATGAAAAGATCGAGGATATTCTCGACGTCTGGTTCGATTCAGGCTCGACGCATTCTTTTGTGCTGGAAGGCCGCAAGGATCTGAAATGGCCGGCCGATCTCTATCTCGAAGGCTCCGACCAGCATCGCGGCTGGTTTCATTCCTCGCTGCTTGAAAGCTGCGGCACGCGGGGGCGCGCGCCTTATGACGGCGTTTTGACCCACGGCTTCGTCCTCGACGAGGAAGGCCGCAAGATGTCGAAATCGCTCGGCAATGTGGTTGATCCCGCCGACATCATGCGCGAATACGGCGCCGACATCTTGCGCATCTGGGTCGCCAGTTCCGATTATTCAGATGATCTCAGAATCGGCAAGGAAATCATCGGCTCGGCGGTCGACGCTTACCGCAAGGTCAGGAATACGATTCGCTATCTTCTTGGCGCCGTCGCCGGGTTTACCGACGCTGAGCGCCTTCCCGTCGGTGAGATGCCGGAGCTTGAGCGCTACATGCTGCATCTCGTCGCCAAACTCGACGACGAAGTGCGCGCCGGATACGACGCCTTCGATTTCAAGGGCGTCTGGCGCAAGGTCTTCGATTTCATGACGCTGGACCTTTCCGCCTTCTATCTCGACATCAGGAAGGACAGTCTTTATTGCGATCATCCGGATACGGAACGCCGCCGCGCCGCGCGGACGGTCATGGATATTCTCTTTGACCGGTTGACCGCATGGATCGCGCCGATCCTCGTTTTCACCATGGAAGAAGCCTGGGGCCATCGCCACAACAACACCAGGGGTTCGGTGCATTTGCGGCTCTTGCCGGCGGTCGAGAAGGCCTGGCGCGACGACGCGCTCGCCGCCCGCTGGACGTCCTTGCGCATCATTCGCCGGGCGGTCACCGGCGCGATTGAAATCGACCGGCGTGACAAACGCATCGGCGCCAGCCTTGAGGCGGCGCCAACCGTTTATCTTGCAACCGACGCGTTGATGGACAGCATCAAGGGCCGCGATCTTGCCGAGCTCTTCATCACCTCGGACGTGAGGGTCGAAAAAGGCGAGGGACCGGCGAACGCCTTCCGCATTGACGAGGCGCCGGGCGTCGCCGTTGTTGTCGCTGTCACCGATCACCGGAAATGCCAGCGCTGCTGGCGGTATACGGACGATGTCGGATCGGTCGCCGGGCATGACGACGCCTGCGCGCGCTGCGCTGATGCGGTCGACCGCATCGATGGGAATGCCGCGTGAGCATGTCGATTGAAAGCCTGAAGGTCAAAACCGCTGGCTGGGTCGCGGCGGCGAAATCAAACCCGCTGTTCCTTCGCGGGCTCATTGGCGCCGCTTTTGTCGCCATCCTCGATCAGGCGACGAAATTCTGGATCGTCAACATAGTCGAACTGCCGGTGCATCGCCGGATCGAGATTTCGGCGATTTTCGATCTGACTTATGTGCAAAACCGCGGCGCGAGCTTTGGCATGCTGGCCGGCGGAATAGGCTCGCGGATCGTCCTTTCCGTCATCTCGATTGCGATTGCCACCGTCATGGTCGGCTGGCTCGGCCGGCTACAGCGCGGCTTTGCGGCGGCGGGGGCCGCGCTGATCATCGGCGGCGCGATCGGCAACCTCCATGACCGCATCCGCTATGGCTATGTCGTCGATTTCCTCGATTTTTCGGGGATGATGTTCCCGTGGGTCTTCAATGTCGCCGACACCGCCATCAATGTTGGCTTTGCCTGCCTTATTGTTGACGCCGTCCTTCACAAGGATGGGCACAAGGATGGGCACAAGGATGGGAAAAAGCCCCAATGACGGCTTTGCGCCCCACGGCGAGCGGCGCTATAAACCGGCAATCTTCAAACAGGAGCAGTCGCGTAATGACCTCGGCAATGATCATTCGAACCGGTTTTTTACTGGCGTTGGCAGCCGCCTCGCTTTCGGGCTGCGCCGGCATCGGCAAGGCGCTCGGGTCCGGCAAGAACCCGCCCGACGAGTTCGCGATCGCAACCAAGGCGCCGCTGGTGGTGCCGCCGGATTATGCGCTGCGCCCGCCCAAGCCCGGCGAGTCGCGGCCGCAGGAATTGACCCCGTCAGAGCGCGCCCAGCAGGTTCTGCTCGGCGACACGACGACAGCGCCGCCAACCAGCGGCGAGCAATTGCTGTTGCAACAGGCGGGCGCGATGGTCGCCGACCCCAATATCCGCTCGGTCCTCGACGCCGAAAATGGCGGGCGTAATGAAAAGGACCGCAGCTTCGCCAACCAGCTGATGTTCTGGAAATTCGTTGACGGCAAAGTAGACGATACAGCAGCGCCCCTGAAGGTGGATGATCCCGCCGCCTGGCACGCTGAACGCGTCAAGGCGATTGAAAATGTCACGGGCGAGCATGCGAAAGTGACGATCAAGAACGACGACGCGCTGGCGTTGCCGGGCGTTTACTGACGGCGATGATGGCGCGCTTGTTGATTTCCCTCGGTGTTGCGTCGCTCGCCGCTTGCACGTCCTTTGGCGGTTTCAAGGATACGCCGGACCGCGAGGCTGTCGCCGCGATGCTGGTTGAAAGTCTCGCCTGCAAGGACAAGCCGGGCGCTGAACCCTGCAAACCCGGCGACCAGCCGCACAGCGTGCAGTTGACGCAATTTGCCTGTGTCTCGGAGCCCTTGCATTCAAGCCTGCGCGAAGTCGCGCATGCGCGCTGCGCCTATGCGGGCGCGATCCGCCGCGTTGATGGCGCTGAAATTCCCCTTGCACACACCGAAAGCGAGTTTTCGCTGGTCGATTTCACCCCCGGCGAATATCTCGCCAAGCGCATCTGGGTGCTGGTCGAGTAACGCGCGCGTCGCCACTCGATGGACCGCGCCGCGACAAGCCGTTCCTTCGGCAGCCATCCGGTGTTTTTGCGACGAACCGAGCGTTGGACGCGCCCATCAGCGGTCGTGAAACGATGAAACTGTCATCGCCGGCGCGTAGATCGGAGCGACCAAAATCAGAAGGAATGATAATGCCGTTCATTGCCCGCGCCGGCGCCGCTTCGATCGGCGCGGCCCTCCTCCTTTGCAGCGCCGCCTTGGCGGCCGACAGCAGTCCCGCTTCGCCGCAGGCCGCGAGCGACAAACAGTCGGCGACGCCCGCGCCGTTCAGGTCGCTCGAAGGTCTGATCGGCGATTGGGATACTGGCCCAGTTGGCGCGCCGCCGGACTTTGTCCAGCGCCTGTCATGGGGAACGGCCCGGGCCTATATCGTTTTCCGGACAACGCTTGTCACCGCCGATGGCGAGCATTTGCATTTCGAAGGGCCGATCCTGTGGAATGCGGCGAGCCGGCGCTTCGACTATCTCTTCGCAATCGAGCCACAGTCCGGCGCGCTCGCGCAGGAGAGGGGCGAAATCTACGTAAACGGCGAGGGCGCGATCATTCGCGACGTGACGCTGACGGGCGCGGACGGATTGACCGCGCAATTCCGGCAGACGATTCGTGTGATCGATGACGATACCGCGGAAACCTCTTTGATGCGCGCAACCGCAGACGGGTGGTCGCCGACATTTCCGGGAAGCGAGCGCCTCGTCATGACGAGAAGGGACTGACGCCGTTTGCCAAGCCCCGATCCTGCCGCGATAATGCGGCATGCCCCATCGTCGCGCCGTCAATACCCCCCTGCTACCCACTCAGATCCGCCGCCTGCCAGCGGATGCGGTCAACCGCATAGCGGCCGGCGAGGTGATTGAGCGGCCGGCGGCGGTCCTCAAGGAACTGGTCGAAAATTCGATCGACGCCGGCGCGACGTTGATCGCCGTCGCCCTCACTGATGGCGGCAAGGCGGAAATCATCGTCGAGGATAATGGCTGCGGCATGGCGGCTGAAGATTTGCTGCTGGCGGTTGAACGGCACGCAACCTCGAAACTGCAGCCGGGCGCCGATGGCGATTTCGACCTGATGAATATCGCAACGCTCGGCTTCAGAGGCGAGGCGCTGCCGTCGATTGGCGCGGTGGCGCGGCTCGACATCACCTCGCGGCGCCGGGGCGATGCATCCGGCGCGCTTTTATCCGTACACGGTGGGATGACCGAGGGGCCGCGGCCGGCGGCGTTCAGCGGCGCTGGAACACGCATTGCCGTGCGTGATCTTTTCTATGCAACGCCGGCGCGCCTCAAATTCCTGAAATCCGCGCGCTCGGAAACCGCCGCCGCCGCCGATGCGTTGCGCCGTCTTGCGATGGCGCATCCCGAGATCGCGTTTTCGCTGACTTCGGACGGACGGCGCAACTTTTCTTTTGCCGCCGAAAGTGACGATGAAAAAGGCCGCCTTGCCCGGCTTGGCGCGGTCATGGGGCGCGACTTTGAAGACAACGCCGTCGCCATCCACGCTGAACGCGACGGCGCGTTGCTTGGCGGGTTTGCAGGACTGCCGACTTTCAATCGCGGCCTTCCCGACAAGCAGTTCCTGTTCGTCAATGGCCGGCCGGTCCGGGACAAGCTGATCGTCGGCGCGGTGAGGGGCGCTTATGCCGATTTCCTTGCGCGCGACCGCCATCCGGCGGTGGCGCTGTTTCTTGAAATCGATCCTGAATTTGTCGACGTCAATGTGCATCCCGCCAAGACCGAAGTCCGCTTTCGCGACGCCGGAAGGGTAAGGGGGCTGATCGTCGGCGCGCTTCGCCATGCGCTGGCGGAGGCCGGGCACCGCGCCGCGACGACGCCTTCGGCCTTCGCCCTTGGCCGCATGCAGGCGTCTTCATTTACGCCATCGTCGGTGCGGCACAACCCGTTCCGGCGCGGCCTGGAAGGTTTTGCCGGGCTGCACGACCGCCCGCGCGACTTCGATGCGGCGCTGGTCGATACAGCGCCGTCGGCGCGCGCCGAGATTGCGCCAGAAAATCCGTCTACAGAGCATTCTCCGGAATTTCCCCTGGGCGCGGCGAGGGCGCAAATCCACGAAACCTATATCGTCGCGCAGTCAGCAGACGGCCTCGTCATCGTCGACCAGCACGCCGCGCATGAACGCCTCGTCTATGAAGAGATGAAGCGCGCGCTTTCCTCCGGCGGGGTGGCGCGGCAGGGATTGCTGATCCCTGAAATTGTCGAGATGGAGCGCGACGAGGTTGACCGCCTCGATGCGCGCGCGGCGGAATTCGCCGAGCTTGGGCTGACGCTTGAACGGTTTGGCGAGGATGCGGTCATCATCCGCGAAATCCCGGCGCTGCTTGGCCAGACCGATGTCGCCAGCGTCGTTCGCCGTCTCGCCGATGATCTTGCATCGATTGGCGACGGCTTGGCGCTGAAGGAAAAACTCGAAGCGGTCTGCTCGTCGATGGCCTGTCACGGGTCGGTCCGGGCCGGGCGCTGCTTGAATGCGGACGAAATGAACGCGCTGCTGCGCCAGATGGAGAAAACCCCGCATTCCGGCCAGTGCAATCACGGCCGCCCGACCTATGTTGAATTAAAACTCGCCGATATCGAGCGGCTGTTCGGGCGGCGCTGAGCGCGTTGACGACACCCTATAAGTAACCTATAGGGTACATAATGCAGTCGGAGTCCACGCCATGAAAAATCTCGCCATCCTTGCAGGTCTCGCCCTGCTTGCCGCCGCCGCGCCGGCGTTTGCAAAAAAACCGGTGACAGAACCTGCCGCCGCTTCCGGGGCAAGCGCCGTCTATGAACCCATGGCAATGTTTGCGCCGTTTTCCGGCAAGGCCTTTCGCGGCGAATGGACCGACGAAAAAGGCGAGCGGCTTGTCGACACCGCCAAATACGAGATCATCCTCAACGGCCGCGCGCTGCAGTCGACGCACCGGCTTGAGCGCAAGGATTACGGCGGGCGGACGATTTTCTTCTATGATGAAGGCGCGAAAAATTACGTCTTCCATTATTTCACCACTGCCGGATTTCACACGAGTGGCGTGTCGCAATTCGTCGATGGCGGCCTCGTCACCGACGAGAAAGTCGAGGGCCATGCGACAGTCGCCTCCGTTCGCTCAAAAGTGATCTTCGGCGACAAGGAAGTCTTGATCGACGTCGTCTATGTCGGCAAGGATGGGTCCGAAACGCCGGGCGGACACCGCGTCTACAAGGAGATCGCCGATCCTGGCCGCCTTTTTCCGGATACTGAATGACGACTTACCCGTTCACAAAACTTTCGGCGCTTGGCGATTTTGACGTGCGCACCGCTGGCGAGATGGTGGCGCGGTCAAAGGCGTTCCTCGACGAGATCAGCCGCCGCCACACCATTCGCGACTATTGGCCTGACCCCATTCCGCTCGCCGTCATTGAAAATTGCGTCGCTGCAGCGGGCCGTGCGCCCTCGGGGGCCAATCACCAGCCTTGGCACTTTGCCGTTGTCGGCGATCCTAAGGTGAAAGCGGCGATCCGCACCGCAGCGGAAGAAGAAGAGCGCGCCTTTTATGCCGGTCGGGCAAGCGACGAATGGCTGGATGCGCTGGCGCCGCTGGGGACTGATCCTAACAAGCCGTTCCTCGAAATCGCGCCATGGCTGATCGCGGTCTTCGCGCAAAAGCGCGGCGGGCCCGAGGCGGGCGATGACCGCAAGAACTATTATATCAATGAAAGCGTCGGCATCGCCTGCGGCTTCCTGCTCGCCGCACTGCATCATGCAGGGCTTGCAACCTTGACCCATACGCCGGCGCCGATGAATTTTCTCTCGGAAAAACTCGGGCGCCCGCCGTCGGAAAAACCTTATCTGCTGGTCGTAGTCGGCCGCCCCGATGCGGAAGCGGTCATTCCCCAGCACGCGCTGAAGAAAAAGGCGCTCAAGGACATCATGACGGTGTTTTAGAGCAAGGCGGGCGAAAAAGGGGAATCCGGTTTTTCGCTGACCCGGCGCGACCACTGAAGAATTTGGATCAACAGGTTATTCAGATTATTCGCCTGATGATCTGGGCGGAAAACTTCACGCCGCTTCCGTCATTTTCTTGGCGATGCCCTCGACGCGTTTGGCGGCGGCGTCGATGACGCGGCTGGCGCCGCCGATGGTTGCCGGGTCGAGCGCTTCGCCGCCCTGATCGATTTCCTCAATCGCCGCGCGCGCATCGAACAGCTCGTCGCAAACCGTCAGCGCCGCCAGCAGCATCAGCCGCGCATCGCCGATCTGGCCAAGCTCGCGCGTCATCTCGCGCACGTGATAGTCAAAATGGGCGGCGAGCCGTTGCAGGCGGTCTTCCTGACCATCCTCGCACGTCACCTTGTAAAGGCGGTCGTTCACCATGATGTCGACTTGCGCCATCGCTCAGGCTCCTTTTCCGGCGCCGAGCAGCGCTTTCAGATCGCGAACCGCGTCGGCGAGGTCTTCAGCCGCCGCCGCGGCTTGCGTCTTGGCGGTCCGCGCCTTGACCCGCGCCGCGGCCACCGCCTCGCCATTGGCGGCAAAATCGCCAAGGCGGTCGTCAAGCCGCGCCTCCAGCGCATCGAGCGCGCCAGCCAGCCGTTTAACCGATTTTTCGAGGGTGCTCATACCGGGGTCCTGCTCCCTTGCCAGTCGATGATTCTTGGGGCTTGTCGGCCCTGTTTGTCCACCCTTGACGGGGCGGAACCCTCAGCCCTTGACCCTTACAAGCGCGCAAGGCATTTAGCCCCGCGCGAAGGCGCGTTATCGAAACCGCGCAAGTGCGCGCCGGCGCCGATCCTCGTTCCTGTGCGTCGGCCTTGAGGGACATCATGGCGACAGCAATGAGCGGCGGCGCATCTACCATCGAAGACGGCGCGTTGTTCGCCCGGATGGCGAACGCCATCCGCGCCCTTTCCATGGACGCCGTCGAACGGGCGAAGTCGGGGCACCCCGGCATGCCGATGGGGATGGCGGACGCCGCGAGCGTGCTTTTCACCCAGTTCCTGAAATTCGACGCCGCCGATCCTGAATGGGCCGACCGCGACCGCTTTGTGCTCTCGGCCGGACACGGCTCGATGCTGCTCTATTCGCTGCTCTATCTCCTCGGCTATCCGGGCATGACGATTGAGGATTTGAAAAACTTCCGCCAGCTCGGGTCGAAAACCGCCGGCCATCCAGAATTCGGGCATGCGCCGGGGATCGAGACAACGACCGGCCCGCTGGGGCAGGGAATCGCCAACGCCGTCGGCATGGCGATCGCCGAAGCGCATCTGGCGGCGCGGTTCGGGGCGGGTCTCGTAGATCACAAGACCTATGTCATTGCCGGCGACGGCTGCCTGATGGAGGGCGTCAGCCAGGAAGCGATTGCACTCGCTGGCCATCTGAAGCTGAAAAAACTGATTGTCCTCTGGGACGACAACCAGATCACCATCGACGGCGCCGTCGGCCTTTCCGATTCGACCGACCAGCTGAAACGCTTTGAAGCTTCCGGCTGGCGGACGGCGCGGGCCGACGGCCATGACCGCAACGCGGTCGCCAGAGCGCTCGCCGATGCTCAGAATGCGGATCGCCCGACCCTTATTGCGGTCCGCACCATCATCGGCAAGGGCGCGCCGACCAAACAGGGAACGGCCGCGACCCATGGCGCGCCTCTCGGAGCCGACGAAATCGCCGCCGCGCGCAAAATGCTCGACTGGTCCTCGCCGCCGTTTGAAATTCCGGATGATGTGCTTGCCGCCTGGTGCGCTGCCGGCCAGCGCGGGCGAAATCAGCGGACAGTCTGGAATACGCGCCTTGCCGGGTCGCCAGAGCGCGCGGCGTTTGAAGCGGCGCTAAAGGGCGATGTCGCGCCAACGGTCGACGCCGCCATTCTCGGCTACAAGAAAAAACTCAGCGCCGAACCGCCGAAAGTTGCAACGCGCAAGGCGTCCGAGATGGCGCTTGAAATCATCAATGCGGCGGTCGCCGAAACAATCGGCGGCTCGGCCGACCTGACCGGCTCCAACAATACCAAGACCAAGTCGATGGCGCCGCTGACGGCGGAGAACTACGCCGGCCGCTATGTCTATTATGGCGTCCGCGAGCATGGCATGGCCGCGGCGATGAACGGCATGGCGCTGCACAAGGGCGTCATTCCCTATGGCGGCACGTTTATGGTGTTCACGGATTATTGCCGCCCGTCGATCCGCCTCTCGGCGCTGATGGGCCAGCGCGTCATCTATGTGATGACGCATGATTCGATCGGCCTTGGCGAAGACGGACCGACGCACCAGCCGGTTGAACATCTGGCGGCGCTGCGCTGCATGCCCAATTTGAGGGTGTTCCGCCCCGCCGACGCGATCGAGACCGCCGAATGCTGGGCGCTGGCGCTCGCCCGAACCGATGGCCCGAGCCTGCTGGCGCTGACGCGGCAGAACCTCGAACCGGCGCGCCTTGCTCATGATGACGAAAACCTCTGCGCCAGAGGCGCTTATATCGTCGCCGATGCGCCCGACGCCGGTATCGTCATCATCGCCACCGGCTCGGAAGTTGAAATCGCGCTTGATGCGCAGAAAAAACTTGCCTGCAACAAGGTTCGCGCCCGCGTCGTCTCGGCACCGTCTTTCGAACTGTTTGCGGCGCAAAGCGAAAAATACAAGAAAACAGTGCTCGGCAAGGCACCGCGCATCGGCGTTGAAGCGGGTTTGCGGCAGGGTTGGGATCTTTTCCTGCGGCGCAAGGACGCCTTTATCGGCATGACGGGCTTTGGCGCGTCGGCGCCCGCGCCTGATCTTTACAAGCATTTCGGCATCACCAGTGAAGCTGTCGTTAAGGCGGCGAATGCTCTGATCGAGAGGGAGTAGGAAGTATGGCGCTTAAAGTTGCAATCAACGGGTTCGGACGGATTGGCCGGCTGACCTTGCGGTCGATGATCGAGAATAACCGCAAGGGGATCGACGTCGTCGCCATCAACGATCTCGGGCCGGTCGAGACCAATGCGCATCTTCTTCAGTACGATTCCGTACACGGACGGTTTCCGGTCGAGGTGAAGGCTACCGCCGATTCGATCGACGCCGGCCGCGGCCCGATCAAGGTCTTCGCCGAGCGCGATCCCTCAAAACTGCCGTGGAAGGAGCTTGGCGTCGATATCGTGTTTGAATGCACCGGCATTTTCACCAGCAAGGAAAAAGCCTCGCTGCACCTTGCCGCCGGGGCCAAGCGCGTTCTCGTTTCTGCGCCCGCCGACGGCGCCGACAAGACCATCGTCTTCAAGGTCAATCACGAGACGCTGACGAAAGCCGATGTGATCGTCTCGAACGGCTCGTGCACGACCAATTGCCTCGCGCCGGTCGCCAAGGTCCTCAACGACGCTATCGGCATCGAGCGCGGCTATATGACGACGATCCATTCCTACACCGGCGACCAGCCGACGCTGGACACCATGCACAAGGATCTCTACCGCGCCAGAGCCGCGGCGATGTCGATGATCCCGACCTCGACCGGCGCCGCCAAGGCGCTGGGGCTTGTCATTCCCGAGCTCAAGGGCAAGCTCGACGGCTCCTCGATCCGCGTTCCGACCCCCAATGTCTCGGTCGTCGATCTCGTCTTCACGCCCAAGCGCGCGACCTCGGTTGAGGAAATCAACGGCGCCATCAAGGAGGCCGCCGACGGGCCGATGAAGGGCGTCCTTGCCTATACCGACAAGCCGCTGGTCTCCTCCGACTTCAATCACGACCCGCATTCCTCGACATTTGCGTTGAAGCAGACGCAGATTGTCGATGGCGGGCTGGTGCGTATTTTGACCTGGTACGATAATGAGTGGGGCTTCTCGACGCGGATGACTGACACTGCGTTCGAAATGGCCAAACTCATCTAGGAGGCGCTGTTGTCAGCTGCGAGAACGCTTGATGATCTCGACGTCGCAGGCAAGCGCGTGCTTGTCCGCGTCGATTTCAACGTGCCGATGAAGGATGGCGTTGTGACAGACGCGACCCGTATCGAGCGCGCGCTGCCGACTATTCAGGAATTGTCCAAAAAAGGCGCCAAGGTCATCCTGCTGTCGCATTTTGGCCGGCCGGGCGGCAAACCGGACCCGAAGGAAAGCCTGAAACCGGTCGCCAGGAAACTCGAACAGCTGCTCGGCGGCTCGGTCGACTTTGCGCCGGACTGCATCGGCGACGAGGCGAAGAAGGCTGTCAAGAAAATGATCGCCGGCGATGTCGCGGTTTTTGAAAACACCCGCTTTCATCCGGGCGAAGAAAAGAACGATCCGGACTTCATCAAAGCGCTTGCCGAAAACGGCGACATCTACGTCAACGATGCCTTTTCCGCCGCGCACCGCGCCCACGCCTCGACCGAGGGCCTCGCGCATGTACTGCCGTCCGCTGCCGGCCGCGCGATGGAAAAGGAACTCGATTACCTGAAAGCCGCGCTGTCGAATCCGAAAAGGCCAATGATGGCGATTGTTGGCGGCGCGAAAGTCTCGACCAAGATTGCGCTCCTGCTCAATCTCGTCGGCAAGGCGAACACACTGGTTGTCGGCGGCGGCATGGCGAACACATTCCTGTTCGCCAAAGGCGTTTCCGTCGGCAAATCTTTGTGCGAACCTGATCTCGCCGAAACGGCGCGCGAGATCATGGCGGAAGCGGCGGACCGCGACTGCGAGATTATCCTGCCGATCGACGTCGTCGTTGCAAAAGAATTCAAGGACGGCGCCAGCAACGAAGTGCGCGCCGTCGACAAGGTCGATCCCGATCAGATGATCCTCGATCTCGGTCCGGAAACCATCGATATGATCGCCGCCGGTATTGAAAAGGCCGCGACCCTCGTCTGGAACGGCCCGCTCGGCGCATTTGAAACACGGCCTTTTGACACCGGAACGATTGAAGCGGCGCGCTTTGCCGCCAAACGCGTGAAGTCCGGCGATCTCGTTGCGGTCGCCGGCGGCGGCGACACCGTCGCCGCGCTCAGCGCCGCTGGCGTTGAAGACGATTTTACCTATGTTTCAACCGCGGGCGGCGCCTTTCTTGAATGGCTTGAAGGCAAGGAATTGTCCGGCGTTGCGGCGTTGACCAACAAATCGGGGTGAGGGAGAAAACATGAATCTCGACGACCTGAACAAGATCGCACGCGGCATGGTCGCGCAAGGCAAAGGAATTCTTGCCGCGGACGAATCGTCCGGCACGATCAAGAAGCGCTTCGATTCGATCAATGTCGAATCAACCGCCGACAACCGCCGCGATTATCGCGAGATGCTGTTCCGCACCAAAGACGCGATGGAGAACCATATTTCCGGCGTCATTCTTTATGACGAAACCATCCGCCAGATTGCCAAGGACGGCACGCCGCTGGTCAAGCTGATCGAACAGGCGGGCTCGATCCCCGGCATCAAGGTCGACGCCGGCGCCAAAGCGATGGCCGCCTTTCCGGGCGAGCAGGTGACCGAAGGTCTCGACGGGCTGCGCGAGCGCCTTGCCGACTATTACAAACTCGGCGCGCGTTTTGCGAAATGGCGCGCGGTTATCGACATCGGCCGCGAAGGCAATCGCTCGATCCCGTCTTATCCTTGCCTGCGCGCCAACATGCATGCGCTGTCGCGCTACGCGGCGCTGTGTCAGGAAGCTGGCATCGTGCCGATCGTCGAGCCGGAAGTGCTGATGGACGGCGACCACGATATCGACCGCTGTTTTGAAGTGACGGACCTGACCTTGCGCCTATTGTTCGAGGAACTTTATTTCGCGCGCGTCGCGCTTGAAGGGACGATCCTCAAACCCAACATGGTGATCTCCGGCAAGAAGGCCGCCAAGCAGGCAGGCGTTTCAGAAATCGCCGAAAAGACTGTCAGATGTTTCCGCCGTACCGTGCCGGCGGCGCTCCCTGGCATCGTCTTCCTGTCGGGCGGCCAGTCGGACGAAGAAGCAACCGCCAATTTGAACGCCATGAACGCCGAATACCGCAACGAAATGCCGTGGGCGCTCTCCTTCTCCTATGGCCGGGCGCTGCAGGCCGCGCCGCTGAAGGCGTGGGGCGGCAAAGCGGAAAACGTCGCCGCCGGCCAACGCGCCTTCGCCCACCGGGCGAAAATGAATTCGCTGGCCCAACTCGGCGACTGGTCCGACGGGCTCGAAACCGCGGCCTGAAGCCGTCGCGGGCGTCCTGATTGAGCCGCGGCCCCAAGGGGCCGCGGTTTTCTTTTTGGTGACAGTTTGCGGCGACAAGTTTCGCCGCAGCCCTTGAAAAACCCCGCGCTCGGCCTTACTCCTAAGTAAACTGATCAGTGTAATAAGATCCAACATAGCCAGGACGCCCTGCCAATGACCTCCGCCCCGATCGAACTGAAACCCGAAGATCTCGTTTATGTTCAAGGCTTTGCGACCCCGCCAAGCCCTGAGTTCCGGCCCGTTCACGCGCTGGTGTCGGCGATCCGGCTGATCCTCAACAAGGACGACACGCGTCAGGTGTTCGAGGTGGTAACGGCCCTGTCGCGCGGCTCGGCCCGGCGCCTATTCGAGCGCTTCGTCTCGACGCCTTATGGCCGCCGCGTCGTCGCCGAACCGGTAAAACTTGAAGAAATTCTCGGCGATTTTCCGCGCCTCCGCGCGCTCCCCGCGGGAACCTTCGGCAAGGCCTATGTCGATTTCATGGACGAGGCGGGCTTCACGCCGCAGGGCCTCATCGACGCCGCTGATGAAGCCGGCGTTGGCATGAAGGAATATCCAGAGCTTGCCGAGTTCCAGCGCGCCTTCACCCATCTCGAGGTCAGCCACGACCTCTGGCATGTCATCACCGGCTATGGCCGCGATCCGCTGGGCGAGATCTGCAATCTTATCTTCACCCGCCGCCAGACAAGGAACCCGGGCCTGCGCCTCATCATTTTCATGGGGCTTTCAGCGATCAAGCTCGAACGCTGGTCGATGCCGGCGCTGAAAGCGGCGCGGCAGGCTGCGGTCATGGGCGACAATGTCGACTTCCTCTTGCAGCATGACGTTGAAGCCCTGCTGAAGCGCCCGCTCGATGAAGTCAGAGCCGAACTCGGCTTTTTCAAGCCATCCGTATACGATGCAATCCCTTATGATGTGAAACAGTCGGTGCTGCGTCCGAAAGTCAAGGAAACGCAGTCCGAGCGCGAACAGGGCAAGGGCCTGGCTCAAGCGGCGTAGCTGCGGCTCGGGGCGGCGGCGCCGGAGGCGTCAGCGCCAACGCTGGTGTGTGCGGCGAATGGCGCAAAAAGGATCATGGCGGGGCCTCCCAATTTTCTCGCGGACACTCTATTGCCTCGCAGATGACAAACCAGTGCCGCCTCTATCTTATCACGCCGCCTTTGATCGCCGATCCGGCGGGCTTCGTTGAAATTCTAAAAGCTGCGCTTTCCGGCGGCGATGTCGCCTGCCTGCAATTGCGGCTGAAAGCGCCTGACAGCGCGGCGGCGAGCGACGATGACATCCTCAGGGCCGCCGAGGCGATGGCGCCGGTTTTGCGGGATGCGGAGGTGCATTTCCTCATCAATGACCGGCCCGATCTGGCCAAGCGCGCCGGCGCCGACGGCGTTCATGTCGGCCAGAAAGATACGCCCTATGCCGAGGCGCGCGCCTTGATGGGTCCAAAGGCGACGATCGGCGTCACCTGCCACAATTCCATCGATCTTGCGATTGCCGCTGGCGAGGCGGGCGCCGACTATGTCGCCTTTGGCGCCTTCTTCCCGACACGGACGAAAGAGGCGCCGGCGCGGGCCGACATTACGCTGCTCGAAAACTGGTCATTTGCAACGACGGTTCCGTCAGTCGCCATTGGCGGGCTCAACGCGGAAAATTGCGGGGCCCTGGTCGCCGCCGGCGCCGATTTTATTGCGGTATCATCCGCCGTCTGGGATGCAGCCGAAGGCCCTGAGGCCGCCGTCAGCAAGCTGAACGCCGCGATCAGGCTGGCGGCCAAATAGCGCAAGCGATAGTAGCCGACAATCGCTTGCCGCCGAATGACCGGCGGCGTAGCGTCAGGCGGCTTGACGTTTGGGCGAGCGAACCGGTCAGGCGCGGCGCGTTCACTGTTAGTGCTGGTCAGTTCATGGCTCATGCTGAAGAGGAGCGCCTGCTTATGGTCGAGGAACCCAATCTCTTGCGGCGCCGCCTTGTGCTTGGCGGCATCGCGGCGACCCCGGTCGCTGGCGCGTTCGCTTTGGCTGCTGGAAGCAGCGAGCCAAACGGGCTCGGCCGTACAATTGAAATCGCCGCAAGACCGGCGCCGATTGCAGTCGATTTGAATACAGCCGCCGTTCTCGTCATCGATATGCAAAATGATTTCGGATCAAAGGGCGGCATGTTTGACCTTGCCGGAATTGACATTTCCGGAATCCAGCGGGCGGTCGCGCCGACTGCGCAAACGCTTGAGGCCGCGCGCAAGGCGGGGATTAAGATTATCTACCTCAAAATGGGATTTGCGCCGGACCTCTCCGACCTTGGGCCCGCAAATTCGGTAAATCGCACGCGCCACCAGCGTTTGAATGTCGGCAAGTCCGTTCGCGCGCCGAACGGCGACGAAAGCCGGATTCTTGTGCGCGACACTTGGAACACGGCAATCGTCGACGCGCTGCAGCCCAAGGCTGGCGACATCTCAATCTGGAAAACCAGGTTCAGCGGCTTTTACAAGACGGAGCTCGACGCAACATTGCGAAGCCTCGGCGTCCAGCATCTTATCGTGACGGGATGTACGACCAGCATTTGCGTCGAGTCGACGGTGCGCGACGCCATGTTCCGGGATTATCTTTGCGTCCTCCTCAGCGACTGCATGAGCGAGCCAATCGGCGACGGCCTTGCACGCAGCAACCACGACGCCTCGCTTCTGTCGGTTGAGGTTCTGCTCGGCTGGGTGTCGACATCCGCCAGCTTCATCGGCGCCCTTTCGGCCTGACCTCGCACCGCCAGTTTCGGCATGATTGATGCTCCTGCCCTTGCGGGTTTCCGCAGGAAAGGCGGCCGCGAATGCGCGAAAACTGGCAGTTCCTTGTTGCAGGCGCGGCGATCGCCCTGAGCGCCTGTCCCGCATTGGCGCAAGGAGCGGGTGCGGCCCCGGCGCGTGCGCCGATAGCTCAACCGAGCGATCCGGCAGTCGCTGCGCTCCTCGCCGGCGACTATGCGACCGCGCGAAAGCTTGCCGAGCCGCTCGCGCGCAAAGGCGACGGCGCGGCCAATCATCTCCTCGGCTATCTCTATCAGAAGGGTCTTGGCGTTCACGCCGATATCGGCGCGGCGCTGCGCTATTACGGCGACGCTGCGATTGCTGGCAATGCCGACGCGCAACTGGCGCTCGGCCTGCTCGCGTATGAAGGCGATGGCGTTTACCCTGATTACGAACGCGCCGCGGGCTGGTTCCGTCTTGCCGCGGCGCAGGGCGATGCGCGCGCCGATGTTCGCCTCGGCCTTCTTTATGCGGAGGGTGCAGGCGTCGCGCAAAACCGCGTCGCCGCCGCCAATCATTTCGCCAGGGCCGCCGCCAAGGGTGACGCCGACGGCGCCTTCTGGCTGGGGCTTTGCTGGCTGAATGGCGACGGCGTGCCGCAAAGCTATCAAAAAGCGGCGACGAATTTCAAAGCCGCCGCCGCCAAAGGCCATGGCGAGGCCGCCTATCATCTGGCGCTTCTTTATGAGGCGCCCGTGCTTGGCGCTCCGGATACGGATCAATCGGTCCGCTACATGAAAATAGCCGCCGAGGAAGGCTACGCGCCGGCCTTTGCGGCGATGGGGCTGATGGTCCATCGCGGCGACGCCGAGGGGCGCGCCGCAGACTGGTTCGAAAAAGGCGCGAGAGCGGGCGACCCGCAGGCCGCGTTTCTTTATGCGGTGGCGCTCAGCGAAGGCGACGGCCGCGCCAAGGATATTCTGGGCGCCCTGACGCTGATCGATCAGCTGATCGCTGCGCCGACAACGCCGCCGCCGATCAAGGCGCAGGCCGCGACCCTCAGGAAAGCCATTCAGAGCCGCACGCCGGGGCCGCTGACGTTACGCAACTGACCCCGCGCCAAAAGATTCCCCATTTGTTCTTTCCGCCAAACGCCCTAGTCTCGTCTGATGACAGGCGTGATTCGCATAATCGGCATTGACCCCGGCTCGGGGGCGACGGGCTGGGGCGTCATCGAAGCCCGCGGCCCGCGGCTTTCCTTCCTTGCGGCGGGCGTCATCCGGCCCAAACGGGCGCTCTCGCGCGCC
>JBGSVH010000113.1:0-6072 GCA_041753055.1 Parvularculaceae bacterium | reverse complement strand
GCGCCATCCCGGGCTTCAGCGCTTATTCGGCGACCGCCGTCGGCGTCAGCCTCGATCTTGGCGCCGCGCCGGTGCTGATGGCGGTGTTGCTGTTCGCCGCCGTCGGCGGCGCCACCGCGATCATCGTCCCCGGTTCGCGATAGACGCTATTCCCGTTCACTCTCGCGATAGAGCCGGCCCCACAGGCCGGCGGTGACGCCATAGGTGAAGGCGGTCCAGACCAGCGTGAAAAGAACGCCGATCACCGCCCACAGCCAGCCGAAAAACGGAAACACCCAGCCGCCGCTTTCCGGCCCGTTCAAAAGACGCACAACGCTTTCAACCGCCGCGGCGAGATAGCCGACCACGGCAAACGCCGCGCCGCCGCCGATCCAGACCAGCAGCAATTCGGCCCCGAACAGCAAGACGCCAAGCAGCACAAAGGCGAGCGCGAGACGGACAAGATTGAACCGGCGCGTCACCTTCAAGGCGCCGTGAAACGCCATCGAGCGCCGGCACGTTGCAACCCCCGCATAAGGGAAAATCTGCAGGCTGAAAAAACCCGCAAAAGCGATAATCGCGGCGACAAAAACCGTGATCGCCAGGCCATTGGCGGTGATGACATTGGGGGCGCCGCCCGCCGCCGTCAGCAGTCCCGAAGACAGGCGCATCAGCGCAATATAAGCGAGCAGCCAGATCGCGAGATACATGGTGACGCCCGTCGTCACACCGAGCACCCGCCCGACAAAACCGATCCCCGCCTGCTTGTCCTGCCGGCGCGGGCGAAAATGCATGATCAGCAGCGCGATCAGCACCGCCGCAATCATCAGCGCTGACGCCCCCCAGACCTGATAATGGTAAAGCCAGCGAAAACCGAAGACGTCAGCGCCGCCGATGATCTCGATCGTGTGCAGGCTCCCGGCGTTTGGAAAATGCGCATAAGGCGTCGTCATCGCCTGGGTGATGAAACCCATGACCGAAAACGTCGCAAAGCTGATCGGCGCATAAACGACCAGCCCGAAAACCAGTGTACTGAGAATTCCGGCCATCATGAAGCGCAGCTGATCGCCGCCAAACGGAAGCCGCAGCACGCCGGGCGCCGGACGTTCGCCGAGCCCCGCATAACGAACCAGCGGCGCCATCAGCGACGACACCAAAATAAGATTGATGAGGAGCGAGGCGCCGTAAATCGCCAGCATCGGCTCAGACGCCGCCGCCAGGCCTTTTTGCGCGGCGCTCGCGCCGAGCCGCGTCACCTGTCCCCAATTGGCGCCCGCCGCCGCGACATCGTGAAAGGTGATGATCCGCTCATTGGCGACGGAGAGATAGCCGAACGTCGCCGCCATGTTGAAGATCAAAAGCAGGCTGATCGGCAGCGCCGAAATGCGAAACACCGTTTCAAACCGCCGCATCGAAAATTGCAGCGCTTCGCCCACGACTGAAAACGGCTTTAGCGCCATCCGCCCCGCCCCTTGCGCCGAGCCTGTCCGACCGGCTGCCCCGAAGGCCATGTTATCTGATAACACAGCCCCGGCAAGGGTGAGAGGCGCACGCAATACGCGAAAAAGGGGGCCGTGGGTGAAACGGCCCCCGTACTCTACGCAACCAACGCTACGCTACTTAACCTTGAACCCGCCGATGATGATGATGTCGTCGGTGTCGCCGAGCCCGTCGGGCGCGGAATGCTGGATTGAGACGATGGCGGTGCGGCCATCGCTCGAAAACTCGAAGCCGGTCGGCTCCGCCGACTGATCGCGGACCGACAGCATGCGGACGCAGCCGTCGGTTTTGATGTCGCGATCAGCGCCATCCGGCAAGCAGGCAAATACGTCGCCGTTCGGGTGATCTTCGATCACATAGAGGTTGCCGGTGACCGGCTGGAACGCAAGATTGTCGAAGGAATTGAAGTCCGCATCGCCTTCGACAAAGCGATTGACGGCGACGGTGCGCTGGCTCGCCGACGCGGTTAGCGGCGCTGAGTCAACGCCACACATCACTTCGCCGTAATGCTGGGCGCCTTCATTGCCGGTATTGGTCCAGCAAAAACGGACGCCGGCGCCTTGATAGGTCGGGTCAGTGTGAAGATCTTCAGGGCGGTAATAACCGGTGGCGCCGAGCCGGTCGGCGTCGCTGCGGGCAAACGCCGCCGACACCGCGACCCATTCGCCATTGCCGACTTCGCAGCCCTGCCCATATTGCGACCCCGTGGTGCAGGAAACACGCATCGCGTAGTTCTGTCCGGCGGCAAGCGGCGATTGCGCGAGCGAGGAAACCGGGCCGGTTGAAAGCCGCGGCGCCGCCGGCACGAATTTGAACAGCGCGCCGCCGTCCTTGTCGGCCGTTCCGGTGCCGGGGCGAAGTTCGTCGCCATAGATCACGACGCCGGTGTCAAGAACCGCAAGTCCCTCCCAGGCGAGGCTCGCCAGCGCCGGACGCTTCACCATGCGATCGGCCGCATTCGCGCCGTTCTGGTCGATGATGGTCGCGGAACCCGCGCCGCCGCGATCAGCGACGTAGAATTTGTCGCCGCCAAGCGGATTGAGCAGCTCGTACGCGCCGCCATCATCGGCCTCTTCCGTCGCCAGCACGGTGTTCCACGCGGTGGTGCGGATGCCATCGCAACGGTTCATGCCGAAAGCGACGTCGGTGACCGCGCCGGTCTTCAGGTCGATCGCCTGGATTGACGGGTTGACCGGCGTAGCGCCGGACAGGGTGCGTCCGTTCTCGATGCAGAAAATCACATGGGTCGGGTTGTTCAGCGGATAAAAAGAAAACATGTCCGCGTCATTCGCGGCGTTTCGCGTCAGAAATTGCGCGGTAAGGCCGTGGGCGAGGTCGATCACGTCACTCGGGGACACTGCATTGGCGCGCGCGATGTTCGCGTTCGACGCCTGCGGCAACGGACCGTTGAAGCCGAAAAGTTTTTGCGATTGCGCCTGCAACAGCTGTTCGACCTGCGATCCGAAATCCGCCGCATTCGCCGCGCCGGCAAGCACAAAGGCGCACACGCCCGCGTTCAAAGCGGTCTTCAATAGACGCATTTCCATCTCCATTTTGATTTCAGGGCGTACCGCCACAGCGACCGTGCGCCCGTTTCGACGAGCGGCACCTATTCGTATTTGTGTTACGCCAGCGCGACGAACCGGCGACATTTGGATGACGCCGCCATATACTTTTGCACAGAAAGACCAACTTGGCGCATTGACTGCGCAAACAGGTGCAACTTCATAATCAGCGGGCGCAGGCGGCCATGTTTCTGGAAGTTGTCACAACCGCCGCCAGTCAATCGTCTATGGGTCAAAGGATGGAATCTGTCATGATCAAACGCCTTGTCTCTGGCGCCATCGGCGCAGTGTCAGCCGCCAATGGCGCGATGATGCTGGCGGCGGGGCCCCGCTGGTATGAAACGACGCCCGGCGTCGCCGATACCGGGCCGTTCAACCCGCATTTTGTCGCCGATGTCGGCGCCGCCTATCTGATCGCGGGACTGGCGCTTGCGGCAAGGGCGTGGCGCCCGCAATACTGGCCGGCGGCGGTTGCCGGCGCGGCGTTTTTCATCGCCCATGCGCTCATTCATGTCGCTGGCATACTCGGCGGCCATTCGCACACGCCGGGATTTGAAACGGCGCTTGTAATCCTTCCCGCCGCGCTGTCGCTGTGGGCGGCGTTCCCGGCGAAAGGAGAGCGCCATGCGTAATTGGATCGCCAGCAAGTTTCTCGACGGCTTTGAACGGCGATACGGCTATGACGCAAGGTATCTTCGCGCGCTGTCGACGCCTCGCCTCCAGAAACCTGCCGCGCTTCTTCATTCGCCTGACGAAGAAGAGCGCGAGGCAAGGCGCAACACCGCCGTTCAAACTTGCAACCCTCAACGGCGCGCCGGGTTTCCTGCTCTATCTCGACGGCGCCCTCGACCAGACCTTGTCGATCGAAACCGATGGCGAAGAAATCTCGGCGGTCTATCTGGTGCGAAATCCGGAGAAGCTGAAGAGCATTGCCGAATGCTGCTGACGGCGCTTGCCGACGGCGGCGCGCCAGGCATAAATTGTCAAGCATGAAACTGCGCGACATTGTCATTGCTTTATTCTGCTTTGCAGCAGCATTCGTCGGCGCCGCCGCATTGGGTCTCTTCGACGCCCGAACTAAAATTCAGCCTACCCGCATATTCCTCGAAGAGCCCTCGCCGACGATCAAGATCGCGCCGCTGGACGAGGCGCTGACCTTTGCGCGGCTCGCCGACGGGCAAACGCTTGCAGTCTTTTCCTATGAGAGCGGGCGCATAGAAGCGGCGGCGCTTCCTGCAGGCGAAGATGCAATCGGCCTGGCGAACCGGCTCGGCTACGAGGCGGTAAAACGATTGATCGAAAATTTGAGCGCAAGAATCAGCGTTGACGCCGCAATGCTCGTCGTCCCCGTCGATCTTGCGAGCAAGCATATCGCCGCCGGAACCAATTACCGCCAACACGCAGAAGAAGCGAGCGTTGAAGGCGGGCCGTTCCTGTTTCCAAAATATGTGACGCCGACGTCGTCGCGCGCGACGATTCCCGCCGGCCAGAGGCTGCTCGATTACGAGGTCGAGCTTTGCCTTGTCGCAATGAAGCCCATTCCTGCCGCCGGGAAGGCGGCGGGCGGCCTCATTCTCTGCAACGATGTCACCGACCGCGCTTCGCTCCTGCGCCGGATCGATCCCGACGATCCGCAATCTGGCAAAGGGTTTACCAGCGGAAAAAGCGCCGAAGGGTTTCTGCCGGTAGGCGATCTTTTCGTCATCCCCCGAAATCTTGACGCGTTTGTCAGCGGCATCACCTTGCAGCTCTCTGTCGACGGCGCCGAACGCCAGCACGTCAAGGCGACGCAATGGATCTGGGACTTCGACCGCATCCTCGATGAAGCCCGCGCAAAGAAAGAGGTTGAATGGAATTACTGGGGCGGGACCGCGCGTCTCCCTTTTGACAAGGCTGGCGCCATTCCCGAGCGAACGATGATCATGGCTGGAACGCCAGGCGGCACGATTTTCAAGGAGATTTACCCCAGCGCCTATGCGCGCGGCGTTTTTTCCTGGGTCGCCAGCGGGTTTGACAGCACACTCCCCGTTCATGTTGTCGAGGCGCATATCAGGGCGGCGGAAGCAAGCGGCGACTACCTTCAGCCCGGATCGCTTGTCACAATCGAAGTCGATACAATGGGCGCGCTGGCGAACCGCGTTGAGTGATCAGTGAGATAGTCCGTAGACGATCATTATTTGGACGACCGCACGCGGACGCTGCTGGGACTGACTGAAATGGCACGGCCAGATCTGGTGCTGCGCTACGGCCGATATTTCGGTCGTGAAGATGCGACGCTGAAAGCGGCGTTTGAAAATCTGGAAAAAGCCGAATTCGGCAATTAAGGCGATCGGATCGAACTATGCGGATTGTTTGATCTGCGCAATACGACTTCATTCCTAGCCCGCATTAACCACCCCCTTGACTTTCCTCCCGAAAAAAAACTTATCCCCCTCCTTTGCGCAGGCCTTAGACTGGCTGCGAAAGATAGCGGAAGGACAGCAATGGCGGCCGGGTTTGACAATCTTGCGGTAAAAGTGAGCGCTCACTTACATGGACGCAAGCGGGCGCTCGCGCGCTGCGCGAGAAATTCGCCCGCGCGGTTTCGCCGGATTATCCGGACAAAATCGCTGGCCCCCGCGCGGGAACAGGATAGCTCAAGCGACGGCGCCGGGAAATTATCCGGCGGTTACGGACAAATCGCGTGGCGCCTCGCCCATAGCGGGCGCGGCCGCACGCAAAAGGCGTTTGCATGAGCGGCGTCATTCACATCATCGGCGCGGGGCTCGCAGGAAGCGAAGCGGCGTGGCAGGCGGCGACGCGCGGCGCCGAGGTCGTCCTCCACGAAATGCGCCCCGAGCGCATGACCGAAGCCCATAAGACCGACGGCTGCGCCGAGCTTGTCTGTTCCAACTCGTTCCGCTCCGACGATGTTGAAACCAATGCGGTCGGTTTGCTGCACGAAGAAATGCGGCGGGCCGGATCGCTGATCATGACATGCGCCGACGCCAACCAGGTGCCGGCGGGCGGCGCGCTGGCGGTTGATCGC
>JBGSVH010000112.1:0-1620 GCA_041753055.1 Parvularculaceae bacterium | reverse complement strand
GCGGCGCGCCGAGCGCGATCGCTTCACGCAGCCCAGGCCTTGCCAGCAGCGAAAGCCGCGCTGGCGCCGCTGCGACCAGCAAGGGCGTCGCGGCGAAAAGATAGCGGCCCTGAAACCCGGTGATGACGGGGTCGCCAACGCCGTCCCACTGGAAATAGACGAGGGTCAAAATGATCAGCGCGGTCGCCGCGAACAGCAAGGTCTGAACGCCGATTGCAAAGGCGGACGTCAACGCTTTCGGCGCCGCCGCGCCGCTCATCCAGGCCAGCAGCAATCCGGCGGTGAGCAGCGCATAGAATGGCGCCGGGATCGGGATGTTGGTCCATCCGCCGACGCCGAGAAATGTTTTCCAGGCGACATCCGGCGCCTCGGACGCAAACACCGTTCTGAAAATGACGCCGGCATATCCGATGGGATCGGCGAGGACAGCGGCGAGTTGCGCCGATGGTTCGACATGGTTGCCGTTCATGGTCGAATAGACGAGCTCGCCGATCATGGCGTTTTTGACCGTCATCGCCCAGCCAAGGCTGGCGGCAACACCAGGAAGGATGATCAGCGCAAGGACGAGCGCTTGCGCGCGCAGGCTTGAAAATTTCGCGCGCGGCAGGATCAGCGCAACGGCTGGCACAAGGAGATAGCCGGTCTTGAACTGCCCCAGCAGGAAGGCGACACCGGCGAGCAACGCGATTTCGCGGCGCGTCAGTTTCTTGTCCGCATCAGCTGCAAAACTCGCAATCAGCGCAAAATAATAAAATCCCAGTCCGACCAGCAGGGATTCGATATTGAGACCGGCAAAATAAACGACGGCGGTTGGCAACAGCGCAACATAGGCGAGCGGCGGCCGCAGCATTGGCGGCGCCAGCGCCAACGCCGCCCTGACCAGTGCGATCCCAATCAACAGCGCCGCCAGCCGGGCCAGATAGAAGATCGCCAGCGGCGGCAGCCCAAGGGCGAGCCCGAACGCCGTAACCGGCGCAAAATGCACATAACAAAACGGACTGTGCAGCCTCAACACGGCGCGGATCGGGTCTGGATAATCGACAACGGAACCCCGATCGAGCGCAATGCCGGCCCACCGCGCAAAGTCCGCCGTGTCCGTTGCCGCGCCGGATTTCACCCGCCCGAAGGCGTCGTCGATGAAGGCCTGCATGCCGGCGGGAAGGCCCTTGGCGCCGAGAAACTGGCCCGTCGCGATTTCGTAGGATCGCTCAAAATGCGCGGTCTCGTCGCCGGTCCCAAATGGCGGCGTGACGACGAGAAAATAAAGGCCGAAGACGAGTGCTATCAGCGCATAAGCGCTGGCGATCGATATTTTCGGGAACCCACGCATCGCCGCTTCGTCGCCGCGTTCGGGAAACCCGGCAAGGCGCCCAGCCCCCCAAGTTGTCAAATAGGAACTACCGACCGGCTACCTGTAATAGAAACCCGTGACCGCAAGAGCCATGTCAGCAAGGCCAAACACGGGTGCCCCTAACGCCAGTGTGTCCGGCGTCAGCAACCTTGGGACATTTGACGGGATGAACTGAACGGAGGATTTCTGGCTCATCGTAGCCCATTGAGGGAGCGAAGATGAGACAGAAATCCGGGCCGCCAGAGTCGGCCGAACAGCATATCAAGACC
>JBGSVH010000111.1:0-49147 GCA_041753055.1 Parvularculaceae bacterium | reverse complement strand
GGTCTTGATATGCTGTTCGGCCGACTCTGGCGGCCCGGATTTCTGTCTCATCTTCGCTCCCTCAATGGGCTACGATGAGCCAGAAATCCTCCGTTCAGTTCATCCCGTCAAATGTCCCAAGGTTGCTGACGCCGGACAGGCTCGCCTATCGAAACTTCAAGAATTACGACGCGATGGTGACATCGCAGTCGGTCGAAGCGGCGCCCGGCGTCGCTGGCATGCGCTGGTATGAAGTTCGCCGCGTCAACGGTGCTTATTCCGTGTACCAGCAAGGCAGCTTCGCGCCCAATGACGGCGTCCATCGCTGGATGGGATCGGTCGCGCAGGATCGCCAAGGCAATATCGCTCTTGGCTACAGCGTCGTGAACGGCTCAACCGTGTTTCCGGGCATTCGTTTCACCGGACGCCTCGCCGGCGACACACCGGGTCTGATGACGCTCGGCGAAGGAACGATCATTGACGGCACCGGCGTTCAAACGACGACAAACTCGCGATGGGGCGATTACACCTCGCTCAATCTCGATCCGGTCGACGACTGCACGATGTGGTATGTCAATGAATACTACACTGCCGCCGGACAAGCTTCGAGCGCAGCGGGCTGGAATACGCGCATCGCCAGCTTCAAGCTGCCAGGCTGTTTCGCGCCCCAATAAGCTTGGTTCGGGGAAGCTGCCTCGCGGCTTCCCCAAATCTGCTTCACTAAAAAAGCCCCTGGAAACAGGGGCTTTTTTAGTGAAGCAGGCGGCGCCTATGGGGGACTCGACGCCGCCCGCCCCTGATACGCAAACAGAACTCTACGCAACTGAACCAAAAGGCGGGATCACACTCAATCCCAAGAACGGCCAACGAATCCTGCCGCCCCAATAGTGATGTTATAGAGTTACGTTGAAATTACGGGAAAAGCAAGGCTTTTAACCAGATATTTGTGCTGGGCCGCCCTGGCACACCAATAAATTGAACTTTTTCCGGTCGACCTCGCACTGATCGTATGACCCTCGGCGCAGGAAAACGCTCAAACCTCACCGAGGCGCGGTTCAATCTTGACCAGCAGCGATAACCGCAATTGGCTGGAATCAACGATTATTGATTCGGCTGGGTCGCGTTCTCAGGCTGGGTCTTCGTCAGCTTCTCAAACGCGCCAAGACTGCACGAACTCCTGAACATTCCGGTCGACTGATCGACGATTTTCAAGATCTCGCCGCTGCAAAGCTGACTTCCGAACATCGTGATTTCAATGCGGGTAAAATTCGAGTCCGCATCGTGACAAGCGCCTCGTGCTTCGTTGACGTAATAATTTCCGCCGACACGAACAAGGAATGTGCTTTCATCAAGCGCCGTTATGTCGGACGATCGCAGGGCGACGCAACTGACGGTTTCGCCGGTGCGCTCAAACCCGTCGAGCGCCGCGCCGTCGGATCGTCCCGCCATGGCCGCCGACGCCATCACCACAACGCCAAACCCGGCGCCAATCACCTTCTTCATGGAAAGCTCCTCTTGTCGCTGGCCCCAGCGGCCGTGATCTTCGTTTATCTTGCGGCCTGCGGCAAGCGGCGGCGTTAGCCGCCAACCGCGGCAAGGTGCGCCCGCAATGCAACATTTTCCGCTTCGAGTTCGGCAACCTTTGACCCGATCGACGCTTCAATCTCAGCAGCCGTGAAGCGCGGCGTAATGAATTGCGGGCAATTCCAGTCGAAAGCCTCAATTTCGAAGGTAAAAAGACGCTCAACCCGGCCGCCTTCACTCACACTCAGCGTTTCAGCGAGCGCTTGATCATCGGCGGCCTTAACAATTTGACTGCGCGCCAGGATTTTCAGGCGGCGGCGATTGGGGTAATCCATCAAGAACAGCGCTGCGCGATCATCCTTCTTGAGGTTGCCAGTCGACACGAATTGCCGGTTACCGCGATAATCGGCAAATCCGATCCGCGTCGGCGTCAGCACTTTCAAAAACCCGCGCGGCCCGCCGCGATGCTGGACATAAGGCCAACCGGTTTCCGTGACCGTCGCCAGATAAAAACTGTCGCGCGCGCCGATAAAGTCCGCTTCGGCGTCGGCAAGACCCGCTGGCGCAGGTCGCGCCGCCATTTTCGCGTAATTGTCCCGTGACCCGTCTCTTGCCTGTTCGGCGGCGACGGCGGGCGTAAACATAATGTCGCCAAAAGTTCGCATGATTTTGCCGCTGTTTTAAGCGGCGCACCATCGCAGACTGCCCTGTCGCAGGCAACTATCGCAAAGTGACGATCTCGCGATTAGGAACCCCGGCTAGCTCTCTATTCCGAATATCCGTGTAACGATTTTCTTCGCTTGGCGATCTGGTCGATGGCGAGAAGATCGGCAACAAAGGCCTCAAACATCTTCATCGGGATCATATTCGGCCCATCCGAAGCGGCCTTGTCTGGATCAGGGTGGGTTTCCGCGAAAACGGCCGCAACGCCAACCGCAACCGCCGCACGCGCCAGCGTCGGCACGAACTCGCGTTGTCCCCCCGACGACGAGCCCTGCCCGCCCGGCTGCTGCACTGAATGGGTCGCATCGAAGACAACGGGGGCGCCCGTCTCACGCGCCATGATCGGCACGCTGCGGAAATCTGAAATCAGTGTGTTGTAGCCAAAGCTTGCGCCACGTTCGGTGACGAGCACATTCGAATTGCCGGCGCTGGTGATTTTGGCGACGACGTTCTTCATGTCCCAGGGGGCGAGGAATTGCCCCTTTTTCACATTGACGACTTTGCCGGTCTTGGCGGCGGCGATCAGAAGATCGGTCTGCCGGCACAAGAACGCGGGGATCTGAAGCACATCGACAACGTCGCCGGCGAGCGCACACTGGTCCTTCTCATGCACATCAGTCAGCACCACAAGGCCGGTTTTCTCTCGAATTTCGGCGAAGATCGGCAGGGCCTCGGCAAGGCCCATTCCCCGGACCGCGGACCCGCTGGTACGGTTCGCCTTGTCGAAAGACGTCTTGTAAATCAGCCCGACCTTCAGCCGGTCGGCAATTTCCTTCAGGGCGGCGGCGCATTCAAGCGCATGCGCCCTGCTTTCGAGCGCGCAAGGCCCGGCGATCATTGTCAGCGGCAAATGATTGGCAATGGCGACGGTGTTTGCACCACATTTAATGCTGACAACTGAATTGGCTGCGGTCATCAAGGCTCCTATTGGCGTTTTCGCCAAACATTCCGTAAATGTCCCCGATAGATGAAACGACGCGGCCCGAACGGCAAGGCCGCGCCAGTCACCCAGGTTACCGCCCTATGAGCAAGCATCTCGACGTCGGACGGGACGTCCTCGCCCTGGAAATCTCGGGTCTCGAAGCGCTGAAGGCCTCGCTTGATGGCGATTTTGACAAAACTGTCGATCTCCTGAAAGGCGCGCGAGGAAAAATTATCGCCACCGGCATGGGCAAATCAGGCCATGTCGCCCGAAAAATTGCGGCAACCCTTGCATCGACTGGCGCGCCGGCGATCTTCGTCCATCCGGCCGAAGCAAGCCACGGCGACCTCGGCATGATCTCGCGCGACGACGCGATCCTCGCCCTCTCCAAATCCGGCGAAACGCCCGAGATGAGCGACCTTCTCGCCTATGCACGGCGGTTCTCCGTGCCGGTTGCAGCGATCACCTGCGGCGCCACATCGACCCTCGCCATTTCGGCGAACGCCCGAATCATCCTGCCAGACGCGAAAGAGGCGTGCGGCGAAACCAGAGCGCCGACAACGTCAACGACCATGATGATGGCGGCCGGCGACGCGCTCGCTGTGGCGCTCCTTCGCGACAAAGGCTTCACCGCCAGCGACTTCCACGGCTTCCACCCGCGCGGCAATCTTGGCGCAGCGCTTCGACGTGTAAGGGACATGATGCACGGCCCCGAGCGCTTGCCGGTCTGTATCGAAACCGCCCCCCTTGCCGACGCTGTCAGAGCGCTAAGCCAGGGTGGGTTTGGCTGTGTCGGCCTCGTCAATCGCGATGGCGCACTTGTCGGTATCCTCACCGACGGGGACTTGCGGCGGGCTTTTGGAAGGGCGGACCCGTCATCGCCCGCCAACGCGATCATGACCAAGGCGCCAAAGACCGTTGGGCCCGACACGCTTGCAGGCGACGCGCTGGCGTTGTTGAGTCGGGGAAAGATTACCGCATTGTTCGTCACGCAGGACGGAATGCCGATCGGCCTTCTTCATGTGCATGACTGCCTGTCGACAGGCGTGCTTTGATCAGCCGCGGCGGCGCCAGCGCGACATGGGCCTTAGGACCGTGACCGCGTCTTTAGCGGCGTCGAGGTTGCGATTTGAGACAACATCTGACGGTTTCAATTCCATAATTTCGATATTGGCTTCCGGCGTTGTTTCCCTCGCACTCACCCGGATAGGCGTTGGCGCATCGGCGGCGGGCATGCCGCGCGCGGCGGCCTTGTCGCGGTGCGCGGAGAGCTGGCGCGCTTCAACGGCAAAATCTTGTGCGCTGCGCAAATACCCTTCCGCTTCCGCACGCGCTCTTCGCGCGCCGCGCGCCGATTTTGAAGCGACAATCATCATCACCAGTGAAATCGTAAACAGCCCAAAAGAGGCCGCCAGAATGATCAACTGAGCCGCCAGGATGTCGTCCCCCGTCAAGTCGCCCAATCCGATCGCTTCTATTATGCTCTGCGCATTCACAAACGCTTACCCCTCAACTCACTTGCCTAACCCGTAAAATCCTAAGCCGTTCGACTCATCCGGTCCACTGTCAGCTTCGTAATCAATTGATGACGCCTCCCCTCACGGTTGTATGGTTCAGGCGCGATCTGCGCGTTGCGGACAATCCGGCGCTCGCAGCGGCTTGCAAACGCGGTGGACCGGTCATTGCCCTTTATATCCATGACGAACAAGGGTTTTTCGCCCCCGGAGGCGCGCAAAAATGGTTCCTGCATCACGCTTTGAAATCGCTCGAAGCGAGCCTTTGCGCCCACAATATCAAACTTGTCCTCAGGAATGGGGCTGAAACTGATGTGATCACAAAGCTGGCGCGCGAATCGGGCGCGACGGCGATTTACTGGAACCGGCGGTACGTCGCGGACGACATCACGACTGACCGGGTCATAAAAGCGTCACTCAAAGAAGCGGGCGTTGAAACAGGCTCGTTCAATGCCGCGCTCATTCGAGAACCATGGGAAATCGAAACGCAGTCCGGCGGGCCCTATCGCGTCTTCACGCCATTCTGGAAATCACTCAAAATACTAGGTCCAAGTCGTCGCGAAATCGGCGCGCCAAACGCATTGCCAGCCATCTCGGCGAACCAGCTGAAGACGGACCGCCTCGACGATTGGAGGCTCCTCCCGTCAAAGCCAAATTGGGCAAAGGAATTTCCTGAAGTGTGGCAGCCGGGCGAATCGGGCGCTTCAGACAGTTTGACCCTTTTTCTCTCCAATGCCGTCAATCGATATGGCGAAGACAGGAACCGCCCGGCCATCAGGGGAACGTCGCGCCTTTCCCCGCATCTGGCGCTTGGAACGATCAGTCCGTTGCAAATCTGGAATTTCACCCAACGCGCAATCGCAGCACAAGAAATTCCAGAGGGCGAGGCGCTTAAATTCCTGTCCGAAATTGCCTGGCGTGAATTCGCCTATCATCTTCTCTACCACAACCCGATGATGCCGACGGAACCGCTGAGACCGGCATTCAAGAATTTCCCTTGGCGCGATGACCGCAAGGCGTTTGTTGCCTGGACGCGCGGCGAAACAGGGGTCCCAATTGTCGATGCCGGCATGCGCGAGCTTTGGCGGACCGGCTGGATGCACAATCGTGTACGGATGATCGCCGCCAGCTTCCTCGTGAAAAACCTCCTTCTGCCTTGGCAGTGGGGCGAGCGGTGGTTCTGGGATACGCTGGTCGATGCTGACCCGGCGAATAACGCGGCAAACTGGCAGTGGGTCGCGGGATGCGGGGCCGACGCGGCCCCCTATTTCCGTATCTTCAATCCGGTGTCGCAAGGCGAAAAATTCGATCCGGAAGGCGATTATGTTCGCGCCTTTGCGCCTGAACTTGCTGCACTGCCAAACAAATTCATTCATGCGCCGTGGAAGGCGGCGGCGCTCACGTCAGAAGGTTATCCTTGGCCCATCGTTGAGCTGGATCAAACACGAAAACGCGCCCTTGCTTCATATGAAGCAACGAAATTGGCCGTACTGTGACTGGAAATCGGTTTCCACAAACCCTACATAGAGATGGGTCCATGAACGAGGCAAAACTTATGGGGCGATGGCCCCTCAGTCATGAGGTCAACACTTGCGATCAATCGCTCGCAGGACTTCCTTTGTTCTTTCGCCTCATTTGCAACATGGCATCCCGAATTCGCTACAGCTCGCTGCGATTCGTTTTGCCCGACGGCCGCGAGCTTTGTTATTCCGGCGCCGAAGAGCAAAATACCGAGGGCGTCATCCTGGTGCGCGATTTCGCCTTTGCGCGCCGTTCCATGTTTGGCGGTGATATCGGCTTTTTCGAGAGCTTTTCCGACGGTCAATGGGAATCGCCAAATGTCACGGACGTCTTGTACGTTTTCGCCCGTAACGCCGATTATGTGAGTGAGGCTTTTAGCGCTGCGCCGCTGATTTCGCTCTTCGAGCGCGCACGCCATAGCCTCAACCGCAACACACGCGCCGGGTCGCGCCGGAACATCATGGCGCATTATGACCTCGGCAACGCCTTCTATGAAAAGTGGCTCGATCGGTCGATGACCTATTCCTCGGCGCGATTTACCGCGGGCGCTGCCGATTTGTCGTCCGCGCAATATAACAAATATCGAACGCTTGCCCAATCGATCGAATTGAAAGAAGGCGACAGCGTTCTTGAAATCGGTTCTGGATGGGGCGGATTTGCCGAGTTTGCCGCCAAGGATATCGGCGCACGGGTGACCGGGCTCACCATTTCGCCGGCTCAACTCGAATATGCTCAAGAGCGTATTTTCCGCGAAGGGCTGGCTGACAGGGTTGAATTCAAGCTGCTCGATTATCGGGACGCCTCCGGACAGTTTGACAAGGTCGCATCCATCGAGATGTTTGAAGCGGTCGGCAGGGAATATTGGCCGGCCTATTTTCAAAAAGTTTGCGATTTGATGAAACCGGGCGGCGCTGCCGGCATTCAGACGATTACTATTGCCGACAGATTTTTTGAAACTTACGCAAATTCGACGGACTTCATCAAACGCTATGTTTTTCCGGGCGGCATGTTGCCCTCGGTGAAGGTGCTGAAGGCGGAAGTCGCCAGGGCCGGTCTTTCCTGGCAGGGAGCATCGGCCTTTGGTCTTGATTACGCTGCGACGCTCGCCGAATGGCGCAGGCGTTTCCTCGCGGCCTGGGATGAGATCGGCGCGATGGGTTTCGACAACAGGTTCAAGAAGCTCTGGGAATTTTATTTGAGCTACTGCGAGGCGGGTTTTCGCGCCGCGACGACCGATGTCATGCAGATCAGACTTGCGCGCGGCTAAACGTGGCCTAACCGAGCCTTTCTAAATGCCGCTTGAGAAAATCTCGCCAAGATCGCAAGGATGCGTCAAGCCGGGCGGTCGCTCAGCCGCGCCAGATCATGCATAGAGATGACTGTGAGATCTAAAGCACCCAGAGGACCAAATGCGCTTTCATGAATCCGCTCTTGATGCTATCGGCAACACCCCGCTTATCAAGCTCAAGCGCGCGTCCGAGGAAACCGGCTGCCACATATTCGGCAAGGCAGAATTCCTCAATCCTGGTCAGTCGGTCAAGGACCGGGCCGCGCTCGGCATCATTCGTGACGCCGAAGAACGCGGCGACTTGAAACCGGGCGGCGTTATCGTTGAAGGCACCGCCGGCAATACCGGCATCGGCCTCGCGCTGGTCGGCGCCATCCTCGGTTACAGGGTGCGGATCGTCATGCCGCGGACACAGACCCAGGAGAAGAAAGACGCCGTGCGCCTGCTCGGCGCTGAACTGACCGAGGTCGACGCGGTCCCTTACGCCGACCCCAATCATTATGTTCACTATTCGCGCCGTCTCGCCGAGGAGCTGGCGAAGAGCGAGCCTTTGGGCGCCATATGGGCCAACCAGTTCGACAATGTCGCCAACCGAAACACGCATTACCGGACAACCGGCGTTGAAATCTGGGACCAGACCGATGGCGCAATTGACGGCTTTACCTGCGCGGTTGGGTCGGGCGGCACTCTTGCGGGCGTCACACTCGCGCTGAAAGAGCGCAATCGCGACGTCAGATGTGTCCTCACCGACCCCCATGGCGCCAAGCTTTACAGCTGGGTGAAAACAGGAAAACTTGAAAGCGAAGGAACCTCCATCACCGAAGGCATCGGGCAGGCGCGCATTACCGCCAATCTGGAAGGGCTCGCCTTTGACGACGCCTATCGCGTCGGCGACGAAGAAGCGCTCAACGCCATTTTCAAGCTGGTGATGGAGGAGGGGCTGTGCCTTGGCGGATCGTCGGGCGTCAATGTTGCCGGGGCCATCCGCCTCGCCAGGGACCTCGGCCCGGGCGCGACCATCGTCACCATTCTCTGCGACTACGGGAACCGCTATGCTTCCAAACTCTTCAATCCGGAGTTTTTAAGGTCCAAGCAACTCCCCGTACCGCCCTGGATGGCATGATCAGCAGCGACGATTTCCCCTACCCGCTTGTTTCCACCGATTGGCTTGCCGACGCGTTGAATGCGCCGAATGTGAAAGTCGTCGACGCCTCATGGAGAATGCCGGGAATCCCGCCGGCAAGGCTGGACCACGAAAAGAGGCGGATCCCCGGCGCGGTTTTCTTTGACATCGACGAAATCGCCGATCACTCGACTTCATTGCCGCATATGCTTCCACCGGTTGAAACATTTGCCGATGCGGTCGGCTCGTTGGGAATAGGCGCAAGCGACCGCATCATTGTTTACGACGACGCGGGGCTATTTTCCGCAGCCCGGGTCTGGTGGACTTTTCGGACATTGGGGCATGAGCGCGTCTCGGTTCTCGATGGCGGCTTGCCGAAATGGCGGCGGGAAAATCGTCCGATGGCCGCTGGCAAAGCCACTGTAGAACCTGTTGCCTATCAGATCGCCCAGCTTCGCGGATATTCACGGAGCGCCGATGACGTGCTTGGCATGTTGAAGAACGGCGGCGGCATTGTCCTCGACGCACGACCGGCGCCGAGATTTCTAGGCGAGGCGGCGGAGCCGCGGCAGGGCTTGCGGAGCGGCCATATGCCCGGCGCCGTAAATCTCCCGCACGGGCTACTGCTCACTGACGAAGGCGCCTTGCGGCCGTTGCATGAACTTGCCCGGCTCTTTCATGACCGCGGCGTTCATGCCGAGACGCATGTCATCACCTCCTGCGGTTCCGGCGTGACCGCCGCTGTCCTCTCACTGGCGCTCGAACGGCTCGGCCATCGCAGTCACGGCCTCTACGATGGATCATGGACAGAGTGGGGCGCAGCCAGCAACGACCCTGACCGCTTCCCGGTTGAAACAGGAAGCTGACGGCATGGGCCGGCAAGTCGACGTCACCATCACCTACCTTCGCCAAACCATGCGGCCTTCCTATGCGCCGCAACCACGCCCGCGCGGCAAGCTCGCGATCCTGCGCGCCGAAAATCCGCCGGTCCAATTTTACCGGTATCTCTATGACCTCGTTGGTGGCCCCTGGCATTGGGTCAGCCGCAAGCGTCTGCCGGACGCGGACCTCGCGGCAATCATCAAGAACCCGCTGGTGTTTCTCTATGTCCTTTACGTAGACGGGGTTCCGGCAGGCATGGCCGAGATTGACGCAACCAAAGCTCCAATCGTCGAAATCAGGTTTTTCGGCCTCGCCCCCGATTTCATTGGCCGCGGCCTGTCGCGATTTTTTTTGGCAAACGCCGTCGATCTCGCCTGGTCGCACAATCCGGGCGAAGTCCGTATCGAGACCTGCACCCTTGATCATCCCGCAGCGCTTGCGCTTTACCAGAAGTTCGGATTCGCCGTATTCGATCAGCGTCAGGGGCGCGTTGAGCTCCTCGCTCAAGAAAGCAACGGCGCTGAATGAAAGAACGCACAAGGCTCATTGCCGCCGGCCGGCCGCGAAAACGCCCATCGCATCCCGTCAACCCGCCGGTTGAACGCGCGTCAACCTATCTGTTTCCGACCTATGACGACTATATCGACGGCGGCAGAAACATTGTCTACGGACGATTGGGCGGCCCGACGCACCGCGCGCTTGAAGAAACCGTCACGGCGCTGGAAGGCGGCGTTGAAACGCGCCTTGCACCGTCCGGACTGCAGGCGGTTACGGCCTCGCTTCTCGCCTTCGTCAAGGCGGGTGACCGAATTCTCGTAACGGATTCGGCGTATGATCCGACACGCAAATTCTGCGAACGCTTTCTGGCGCGCTTCGGCGTTGAAACTGCGTTCTACAATCCGCTCGCCGGCGCCGAGCTTGCTGACCTGATGACGCCAAACACAAAAGTCATCTTCGCCGAATCGCCAGGATCGCTGACCTTTGAAGTGCAGGACACTCCGGCGCTCGCCAAGGTCGCACACACGGGCGGCGCAAAACTCGTCGTCGATAACACCTGGTCCGGAGGTGTCTATTTCAAGCCCTTTACACATGGCGCCGACGTTGTCGTTCACGCCGGCACCAAATATCTCGGGGGACATTCCGATTGCCTCATCGGCACACTCACAAGCGCCGACGAAGACACGGCAAATCTGATTTTTCAGGCGCTGCTGCAGATCGGATCGAACGTATCCGCGGACGACGCTTATTTGACGCTGCGCGGTATGCGGACGCTTTCTGCGAGAATGACGGCGCATCAGGAAACGGCGCTCCTCCTCGCTAAATGGCTCGCCAAACGGGCT
Source organism: Parvularculaceae bacterium (assembly GCA_041753055.1). GTDB lineage: Bacteria > Pseudomonadota > Alphaproteobacteria > Caulobacterales > Parvularculaceae > Amphiplicatus. Next base: position 38,331 of record JBGSVH010000111.1, on the reverse strand, counting down.
GAGGTGGCGAAGGTGCTGCATCCGGCGCTCAAGACCTGTCCCGGTCACGCTTCGTGGAAGCGCGACTTCAGCGGCGCGTCGGGTCTCTTTGGTTTGGTGCTTCGTCCAACTTCCAGCCTCGCGCTAAAGGCGTTTTTCAACACGCTGCGCCATTTCGGCATGGGCTTTTCCTGGGGTGGGTTCGAAAGCCTTTGCATTCATGTACACCCGGAGAAAAATCGTTCAGCGACGCGCTGGAGCGAAGAAGGACCCGTCCTTCGCATTCATGCCGGTCTTGAAGATCCAGCGGATCTGATTGCCGATCTCGAACGCGCTTTTGGCGCGATGGCGTCAACAAAAGGATAGTGTCATGCATATTGGCGTTCGAATCGGCGCTGGCGCACTTGTCTTGTTGATCTTGACCGGATGTCAGACCTTTGGCGGCGGCCGCAGTGGTTTGACCTTGGTGACGACCGACCCTGAAGGCGCGCTGGTAAAGGTCGAAGGATTTGGCGAGTGTGAGGCGCCCTGCACCATTGAACTTGATGCAGCGCGCAATATCACGGTCGCCAAGGCCGGGTACAAGACTCAGCGCTTCGTGCTCATGCCTGGCAAGCGGAAGGTAGAGGTAGCGCTGGAACTTTCGGCGCCGACAACGGGCGTCGACAAGACCGAGCTGCCTGACCTTTGAATGGCGACCCCGGCAGGACTTGAACCTGCGACCGCCCGCTTAGAAGGCGGGTGCTCTATCCAGCTGAGCTACGGAGTCAAAGCCGCTCGTCGTCAATGCGTCCATGGTTTGCGGCGGCGAAACGCAAAATTGTCAGAATAGGCTTTGGCGACGGGCGCGGCGCTGTGCGATTCCATCACCTGAAACGGGATCTTCCTGCTTTCGGCATAAGTGACCGCGGACTGTTTTGTCTCGAACGACAGCCTCACCTGCCCGGACGTCGTGTCGTCGGAGCTTGTCCAGCCCATCAATGGATCAATACGGCGAGCGGCTTCTGCTTCGAATTCTAGGACCCAGTGGCCGGACTTTCCCTTGCCCGACTGCATCGCCGATTTCGCCGGCTGATAGATCTTCGCGAACATTGCGTTCAATCCTCGACTTCAAACAGGGCGGCCTGGTCGGAGCGGCAGGATTCGAACCTGCGGCCCTCTGCTCCCAAAGCAGATGCGCTACCAGACTGCGCTACGCTCCGACTACCGGCCAGGGAAGCGTATTGGCCAAAGCTGAGCGTCCTGTAAAGGTCAGTGTTGCCTGAATAGCGGATGGCGGACCACGTCGCCCGGCTTGACGCCTAGCGCTTCAAACCGACCGCCATTGACTTCGAGCACCGCAAGCACTGGTATACCCGACGTGATCGACGCCAGCGAACGGGGCGTGGTATTAGCCTCGATCCTCACAATGCGTCCATCGCCAGCAATAAACGCCATGTCGAGCGGAATGAGCGTATTTTTCATCCACATCGACTGGATTTTCTTGCCCGGGCCGAAATCAAACAGCATCCCTGCGTTTTCTGGAAGCGTGGTACGATACATGAGGCCGATCCGGCGCTCATTATCGGTGTCGGCGAGTTCGATGTTGAAACGATGGTCGCCGCTGGAAGTCGATATCACCAATTCCTGATGGGCGGCTGCATCTGCCGAATTCGACTTTGTCGGAGCGCAAGCGCAAAGCGCCGCCATGGCCCCAATCAGCCCGCCCAGAAAAATCCGCCGGAAAACCATGATGCGCAACTCTCCGGGCGCGGCGCCCTAGTTCTCCTGATCGGGCCTGATTTCAATGGCCAGCAGGCCTTTTCCGCCATTGGCAAACGACACCTGAACACGCTGGCCCTGAATGACTTCACCCATGCCACATTTACGCAGAGTTTCCATATGCAGGAAAATATCCTCGGTTCCATCGCCACGAGTCAAAAAACCATACCCCTTGGCGCGATTGAACCATTTGACCGACGCTCGATTGAATTCGCCTGCCGGCGTCTGGCTCAGCATCATTGGCGACGCCGTCAACGGTGTTGCAGTACTGTCATCAATTTCGATTATTCTTAGCGCCTGAAGCCCTTTGGATCTGCGTGCCACTTCGCAGACAACGGTAGCCCCCTCACGCGCCGTCGAGCGGCCAGCATCACGCAAACAGGAGGAATGAATGAGGATGTCTCCACCGCCATCGGCGGCAATCAGGAAACCATAGCCTTTTGTCGGATCGAACCACTTCACCACACCTGCCGTGGTGAAAGTCTCTTCTTCTGCGTCACCGGACTCGCTGGCGCCAGCTGCGCCCCCAGAAGTCTCCGCCATAGTTGTCGCAACCCCGTCAGTTCTTCGGCAACTGGCAAATCCGCCGCCAGCGCCTCCCATCCCAGATTCCGGGACTCTCCCAAATCACCTGAATCGCCCTGAACTCAAAAACCGGTCGCTGCCGTACCAATAGGGCAGCGTCCCGCTATGTGTGCACCAATTTGGCGAATAGGTCCCGCGTTTTTTCATCCTCCAGTAGATCACTGGACGCGTGTCAGCGACCCCCGTCAGAAAAAACACTAATCAAACAGAGCCCTGCGCGCGGTAGTCAGACAGAAACTTCGAAATCAGCAGCAGAAAAACTTCAAAATCAGATTCGACATTCTGGACCGTAACCCCGCCGTTGGAATTGCGGTCCATCTGCAGGGCAACGTCGCCATCGCGATCAATGTAGGCCCGGCCAAACTTCACTTCGCTATTGAATTTGCTCAGGAATTTGTGCCCGCCATCGCCCAGGCGGACATCATTCAGATAGGCGATGTAGGAAACGTCGGCGTCAGCCCCATCGACACCCACGAGGACGACCTGCTCGCCGACGACCACGGCAAGCATGTTGGGCTTGAAATCCTGAACGTTATAACCTTTAGCGCCCAGCGACTGCGCTATCTGCGATTTTGACACGCCAGCGGCTGCGGCGCCCGATAACGGAGCCACCACCAGCAGAGCCGCAACTGCGGCGCCCAACAAACCCTTAATCACTCGACCCCTCCACCATACTGGCAAGCATTTACCAAGCCTTAATACATCGGAAATTGCCGACGAAATCAATCGCGCAGCAGCCACGCGGCAAGGTTGCAACGGTCATTGCGCCTGCCTGTTATTGCTAATTTTCCACAGAAACTTTCGCCAGGCGACGCGCGTGGCAGGCCCTAGGGGAGTCGAACCCCTCTTTTCAGGTTGAAAACCTGACGTCCTAACCGATAGACGAAGGGCCCGCAGCGGGTCGCGGCTGCGAAGCGAGGGCGCTGTATAGGCGAGGATTTGGAAATCGCGCAAGCCCTTTTGGCGAAATCAGGAAACCGCCTCGGCTGCGTCGATGATATGGAATTGCGCGGCGCTCCCGCCTCTCCACGAGTCAGCCTTTACCCGCCCGGCAACATGCAGCCGCTTGCCGCCGGTTAACAGCGCGCCGAGCGGTTCGCCGCCGGCCCGGAACGCGATTGCGCGGACTTGTTCATTGGCACCGACAAGTTCGCAAGCAAGATGCCCGACGCCAACTTGTTTCAGGCGATCAATCCGGACCGATGGGAGAACAAAAACCGGTTCCGGGTTACCAGGACCAAAGGGGCCAGCGCCCGCGATGATTTCCGCGAAAGCCGCAGAGACCGCACTCGGTGCGATGACGGCGTCAATCTCGCGCACGCGCATGCTGAGCGCCTTGTCGACATCGGCTCTGCATCGCTTCTCAAGGAATTCACCAAACGTCGTTGTCCCCGATGCGTCAATCGTAAGTCCCGCAGCCATGGCATGGCCGCCGCCCGAAATGAGAAGCCCTGCGTCTTTTGCCGCGCGGACCGCTGCGCCAAGATCGACGCCGCTCAGCGACCGGGCCGATCCTTTACCGACATTACCGTCCACACCAATGACGACGGTTGGCCTGTCATACCGGTCCTTGATCCTACCGGCGACGATTCCGATGACGCCTGGATGCCATCCCTCGCCGACAACAACGATGACCGAATTCCGGCCGAGTTGGTCACGTTCTATTTGGGCGATTGCCTGTTCCTGAACGTCTTTTTCGATTTGCTGGCGCTCGGCGTTCATGACGTGAAGGCGCTCCGCCAGTTCAGAACGGCGCTTCGGATCATCCGTTGTCAGAAGATCAAAGGCGAGACGCGCGTGGCCAACGCGCCCGGCGGCGTTAATCCGAGGCCCGAGCAGGAAACCAAGATCGTAAGCGCTCGCGACAGCGCCAACCCCGGCGCGCCGCCCCAGTTCCTGTAACCCTTGATTGCCGCCTTTATTCAGCACCTTCAGGCCCTGAGCCGTCATGATCCGCGCAAGCCCTGTCATCGGCATCACATCACAAACAAGACCCAGCGCGGCGAGGTCGAGAAATTGCAGGAGGTCCGGCGATTTCCGCCCGTCGAAAAACCCCGCAATGCGAAGAGCGCGGTTGATCGCAACGATCGTCATGAAGACGACACCCGCAGCGGAAAGCGCTTCCAGGCCAGACGCGTCATCAGGCCGATTGGGATTAACCGTCGCATAGGCGCCCGCCGGCGGCGCACCGTCCACCTGGTGGTGGTCAAGGATGATGATCTCAAGGCCTTCATGCGCGGCGGCGTTCACTGCAACATGCGCCGCAGCGCCGCAATCGACAGTCATCACCAGCCGGGCGCCGCCTTCTTTCAGTGAGCGGAAGGCCTCGATGGTAGGCCCGTAGCCTTCGAGAATACGGTCAGGGAGATAAACATCGAGGGGAGCGCCGATCGCCGCGAAGAAGCCCTTGAGAATCGCAGCGCCGCATGTCCCGTCAACATCGTAATCGCCGAAGACGCCACAACGCTCGCCAGCTATAATCGCCTTTGCGATCCGCTCCGCGGCGCGGTCCATATCCGCAAGACAGGAAGGATCCGGCAAGGCGTCGCGGAGAGAAGGATTAAGGTAAAGGCCCGCCTCGCCGGCCCTCACGCCCCTGCCGGCAAGAATACGCGCAAGAACGGCCTGGCATCCGGTTTCAGCCTCGATGGCGAAGGCGCTAGCCGGGTCGAAATTCCGCAGGAGCCAGCGCTGCCCCGACGATGGCATCGCCATTGCAGGCAAAGTGAGAAGTCCGTGCGAATTGCGGTCTTCGTCGGTTAAATGGCTGCTGACGGTTGAGATACCAAGTCTCCGTTTGGCGGCGATGTAAGCGATGTACCTTGATCGTCGCGGTCGCGTCGACCTTCCTTTTTCCCGTAAATATTGGGAAGGCGGAGGCCGTGAGAGTTTAAGTGTGATGAGTTCAAACAAGAGGGCGGCGTGACGGCGGTGATCGCAAGGATTTTCCTCTGTCTGGCCGGATTCGCTCTATTTGGGGCCTACGCGGTCCACGGTCCCGCAGGGGCGCGCCAGATTGAGGCGAAAATTCAGGCGGTCGCGGAGGAACAACTCGAGCGGGGCGGATTTGGCTGGGCGAATGTTCGCGCCGACGGCCGGACGGTATTGGTTTCGGGCGAAGCCCCGAACCGGGGGGAACTGGACGCAGCGCTTGCAACGCTTCGATCAGCCGGCGCCGGGGCAATTGATCATGTCGATTCGGCAGCGGCCATCGTAGCAACCGCGCCCAAACTGGCGTCTGCGGCTCCGGTTAGCGGCGCACGCGACATCAGGCCCGCCCCTGCGTCGCCGGAATCTGAATCTTTGGCTAATAACGACAAGACACAGATCAGCGACGAGACTGGCAAGGCGCAAGCCGATGATCGGGCAGCGGCATGTCAGGCGGCTATCAACAAGGCCCTCAATGGCAGGCGGTTAACCTTTCAACACAACAGCGCATGGCTAGGCGCCAGAGGCCGCGCGCTCCTCGACGAATTCGCCCGCGAAATATCGGATTGCGACGACCAGCCGATTACTATCGAGGGCCATACAGATGCGTCTGGCGCCCCCGCAGTAAATCTCAATATCAGCGAGCGCCGCGCAGCGGCCGTTAAGGACTACCTTGATAAACTTGGGTTGACCGCAATATTCGAAATCAAGGGGTTTGGCGAAACCCGGCCGATCGCGTCCAACCGCAGCGAAGCCGGACGGAGCGCAAACCGGCGGATCGATTTCGTCGTCGCTACCGCACCTTTGGAATCGGATTAGTCAAAACCATGACCTGGCTGATTACGGAAATGTGGAGCGTCCTTTTTCTCGCCTTCGCGCTTGGCGTCGCCGCGGGAGCTTGGGTGATCACATCACGCCGTCGCAATATCGCCGATCGGGCCAGCTCTGCGAAGCGCACCAGCGCCGCAGAGCCCGCGATCCTTCTTGATGCGCCGGACGGGCCGAAAGACGACCTGACGCAAATCATCGGCATTGATCCAAAGACCGAAAAAAAGTTGAACGATCTTGGGATCTTTCATCTTCGTCAAATAGCGGGATGGGACGAAGCTGCGTCGCGCTGGATCGAGATCCGCCTCAACGAACCCGGGCGCGCCACCCGCGAGCGTTGGTCGGAACAAGCCTCCAGCATGGTCTAATTTGATTGCCGCGTCGCCTCGGCGGTTTCGGCGACAATTGCTTCAAATAACGGAATTGGCATCGATCCGTTTTTCAACGCCAAATCATGAAATTTCCGGAGGTCAAAGCCGTCAGCCAATGCGGCCATCATCGTGTCACGCGACCGTTCGAACGCCGCCGCGCCGTATTTGTAGGTCACGACCTGCGCCGGCCAGCGGCGCATACGGTCGATTTCGCGTTGTGCAATCGCGTCCTGCCCCTTGACGCTAAGTCGCCAATAATCGTGCGCCTCAGCGTCGGTCCAACCATAATAATTCAGACCGACGTCGATCGATACGCGCGCTGACCGAACCATGTCCCATTCGACTGCGGCCATTTCCTCCTCGGGTGTTGCGTACAATCCGAGCGCCGCGCCGAGCGTTTCCACATAGGCGCCCCACCCTTCGACAAAAGCGCCGCTCCATAAATTTTCGAGGCCGGTGCGGCAGCCAGTCTCACTGCGGGAAATGGAAATCTGGAAATGGTGGCCTGGAACCGCCTCGTGAAGATAGAGCCAGCCGCGATTGCGCAAATCATAGGTTTCACCCGGCGCGTTGTAGAAAAACACCCCGGTATCGCCATCGTAAAACCCTGGGGTCGCCGCCAACGGCCCTCCGCGTTCCGCGCGTTCGATTTTCGGCGCTGCAACGCCATAGTCAGACAAGAAAACATGATCAAGGCGGGAGGCGACCAATGCGCTCGCCGCTTCAAATGATTTCTGAATTGCGGCCGCATTCGATTCAGCAAACTGTGTCGACGCCTGATGTGCCGCGAGACCAGCGTCATTTCCGGCAAAACCCATTAACGCCTGCAGCGCCGCATAATTGGCAAGGGCGCGGGACGATTGTTTCTTGCCAAACGCGAAAATTTCATCGGGATCGGCGTCAAATCCCAATTGCCAGTCGAGGAGCAGATCATAAAATTCCTTTGCGCCGGCCGACCCGTCCAGCCCCGCAGCCCAGGATGATCGATCTTGATAGGCGCTCGCAACTTTGGCGCGGCGGCCGATCATCGCTGCTTCCTGAAGCGCTTTCTCAGCATCAATCCGTTCGCAGATCGGAAGCGACGCGCGATCCAGGCCGGAAAGAGCCCGTCGCCACTTAGAAGCAAACGCGGCCTCTTCAGAAAGTCCGCCGCCACTCTTCAGCGCGGAGAGATTATCGGCGAGCGCGAGCGCGAGACCCGAAATCTTTAGAGCATCATACTCACTGGCGAACTCGCTGATGAGATCACGGGCCTTGCCGGGGCCGGCGTTTTGCACACTCGGCGAGGAGGCAGCGCAGGAAAAAAGGGCCGCCGCCACGCTGATCGCAGAAAATATGCGACGCATAGCAATCTCCAATTTTGCGGCGCCCCCGCAGTAAAGGTATGCTAAGGTCATTTGCAGCCGTCATCAATCGGGTTTTGACAGCGTCAAGACGAGGGCGTACCTCCCGCTGAAGAGCAAGGAGCCCTCGATGATTCCCCGATACGCCCGCGACGAGATGACGGCGATCTGGTCGCCGGAAGGCCGCTTCCGCATCTGGTTCGAAATCGAGGCGCATGCCGCCGATCAACTGGCGACGCTCGGCGTCATCCCGAAGGAAGCTGCGGCAAAAGTCTGGGAAAAGGGCCGCGATGCGGCGTTCGACGTCGAGCGGATCGACTCCATTGAACGGGAAGTCAAGCACGACGTTATCGCTTTCCTGACCCACCTTGCGGAAATCATCGGGCCGGAGGCGCGTTTCGTTCATCAGGGAATGACGTCGTCTGATGTGCTTGACACTTGTTTTTCGGTTCAGCTCGCACGGGCCGCAGACATCTTGATCGGCGACGTCGATCGCGTGCTGGCGGCGCTCAGGAAACGCGCCTTTGAACACAAGATGACGCTGACCATCGGGCGCAGCCACGGCATTCACGCCGAGCCGACAACTTTCGGCGTCAAGCTTGCCGGCTATTATGCAGAATTTGAGCGTTCGAGACGCCGCCTCGTCGCGGCGCGCGAGGAAATTGCGGTATGCGCAATTTCCGGCGCCGTCGGCACATTCGCCAATGTCGACCCGTCTGTCGAAGAACATGTCGCCGCGAAACTTGGGCTTGCCGTCGAACCGGTGTCGACGCAAATCATTCCGCGCGACCGGCATGCCGCGTTTTTCGCCGCCCTCGGCGTTGTTGCATCGTCAATAGAGCGGCTGGCGACCGAAATCCGGCACCTTCAAAGAACCGAGGTTCTCGAAGCGGAGGAGTATTTCTCTCCGGGCCAGAAGGGTTCGTCAGCAATGCCGCACAAACGCAACCCGGTGTTGACGGAAAATCTTACCGGCCTCGCGCGCCTCGTCCGCATGTGCGTTATTCCGGCGATGGAAAATGTCGCCCTGTGGCATGAGCGCGACATTTCGCATTCGTCCGTAGAACGGGGCATCGGCCCCGACGCAACAATCCATCTCGATTTTGCCCTCAACAGGCTCGCCGGAGTTATTGAAAACCTTGTCATTTACCCAGACCGAATGCTTGAGAACCTGAACCGGCTTGGCGGCCTCGTGCATTCGCAGCGGTTGTTGTTGGCATTGACGCAGGCGGGCGCCTCGCGGGAGGATTCTTACCGCCTCGTTCAACGCAACGCGATGCCCGCCTGGCGCGGCGAAGGAACCTTTCTCGACAATCTCATGGCCGATGCTGACGTGACGGCCAAACTCAGCCCATCAGCGATCAAGGCGCTGTTTGACGACGCGCATCACACCAGACACGTCGACACAATATTTCGTCGGGTGTTTGGAACGGTCTGACGCATTTCAATCGTAAAAACCCACTCGACCAACCGCGATCAGCAAGGTGATTGACGGAGGGAATACGGATGCGACCGCTTATCGCCGTATAAATGAACCGCCCGGCGGGGTCAGCCGGGCGGTTCCTTGCCGTTCGGAGGGGATTGAACGGCGGGGGTCGTTCAGGCGAAGGCGTTCTTGAAACCAGAAAGGCTTGATGATCTGGTAGTTCGCTTTCGTACTTCTTTCAGTCGCCAGCCAATCCCGGCAAAGCCAAGCATCATCAATGCCCAGGCGGTTGGTTCCGGCGCGTTGGTGACGCCGGAGACGCCATCAAGGAGGGCGCCCGGCGTTCCGATCGCCGCGATATTCTGGATGCGCAGCAAAGAGCAACCACTCGCGGAGACTGTCGCACACAGGGCCGTCAGATTCATGTTCTGAACGCCACCGGCGCCCATATCCGCAAACGAGAATGAGCCCGCGGAAAATGTCGCGACGCCGCCGATAATCTCGCCGACCGAAACCGACAGGAAGTTCGCCGCCGGCAACGGCGAAAGCGGAAGTAATGTCGCAGCAATGCCGCCCCCTGTCAGGGGATTACCGTACTGCAAGACCAACTCACCGCCCGATAGAATGAGCGCCGCGCTTCCGTTCGTGGTAAACAGGGCGTTATTGGCGTTGGTGACATTGGTCTGACTGTATACCGACGCAGCGTAGATGGTCGTCGCTGCGCGCGCCGGAAACGCAGCGAGCATTGCCGCCATTGCGACAATGATTATTCGGGTAGCCATGGTCATGGCACTTCTCCTTGGACGTGACGTCGCCACGCCCCCCTCATTCAGCAGGGAGGAGAATAATTAGGGTCCTTTAAAGGAAGCTTGCCCAAACCTTAACAATTCGAGCAATCGCCGAATATTCAGGCCGCAAGCGCTGGAATTTCGCCGCGTTGGGCTTTCAGCCGCCATGCAACAGCGCCAAAGCCAAGCAGCATCATCGCCCAAACGGAAATTTCCGGGGCCGCTGCAACGCCAGACACCCCGTCGAGGAGAAATCCACTGCCCGGGGCGCCAGCTACGCGGATTCGTACAAGCGAACAGCCGGTCGCCGAGACCGTTGCGCAAGCCGCGCTGAAATCGAGGCTGTAAGTCGGGCCAAACCCGCCCGGCAACGCGATATTGGCGGAAAAGGTCGCAATGCCGCTGATCACTTCGCCGATTGCGATCTGAACATTCGAACCAGCCGTCAGTCGTTGCCCGGTCAGGACGACGCTGAGCCCGGTGGTCGCCTGCGACATCTGGAGGATGAGGTTGCTGCCGCCAGCTACTCGCAAAACCGTCGCGAATGAGCCGTCTGCAGGCCCAACAGCCGCACCTGCGCTAACAACCGACCCCGTTGTTCCAAAGACCGAGGAGGCGAACACGGTTGTAGCCGCTGCTGCGGGCGACGCCGCACCAAGAAACACAACCAGGGCCGCCCAAATTCCACGCATCCGACTACACCGCGCCACAACAATGCTGGATCGTGCTCTCCGACAGTTAAAACTTGTCCAAAATGCTTGGTAAATGCGTTGAAATTTCTGCTGCAAATCAGACTTCACACAATCGCGATCCGCGCTTTCCCGATCTGACAAGCCTGTGAGCCCCCTTTCGCGCGATGCTGGCGACGAATTAAGGTGAATATTTGCTGAAGGAATTGACGCTCATGTCCAGACTTGGATTTTTCGCGGCTGCCGCTCTTGTCGTAACGATTGCTGCGCTGTTGTGGCGCAGCGATGGCCGCGCCGCAACGCCCGTTCCCGCCGAAGCCCAAGAGGGTCTTGCGACGGCCGTTTTCGCCGGCGGGTGTTTCTGGTGCGTTGAATCCGATTTTGAAAAACTCGACGGCGTCCGCGACGTCGTATCGGGGTATTCAGGCGGACTGCTGGAAAGCCCGACTTATGAAAGTCACGACGGTCATCTGGAAGCCGTGCAAGTCACCTACGATCCGGCAGTTGTCAGCTATCGCGCGCTTACGGACTATCTCCTTCGGCATATTGACCCGCTCGACAATGGCGGGCAATTCTGCGACCGCGGGCATTCTTATACGTCGGCGATTTTTGCAGCCAACGCCGAAGAATGGGCCGCCGCGCAAGCGGCAATCACTGAAGCGGAGGAAACACTGGCGGCTAAGATTGTGACTCCAGTGCTTGACCGCAGTCCGTTCTGGTTGGCGGAAGGCTATCACCAAGACTATTACAAGAAGAATCCGTTGCGCTACAAATATTACCGTACCGCCTGCGGCCGCGACGGGCGCGTCAGAAAGGTCTGGGGCGTTACCGGCCACTAAGGAAGATGTATCGCAACGGCTCGTTTCGTCCGCCGCCCGAGCAGCAGCTTAAGCGTTTCCAGAACCATGAGCGAGACACCGCCTGCGGATACCGCAATCATTATTTGCGTCTGAGAAAGCGCGCCAAAGCTGAACAGATCGCGAATCGGCGCCAAAGCAAGGGTCAAGGATAATATGCCAACCACAAAGGCCGCGACCGCCGCCAGCGCGATATTCGGCGACAGGAATGCATGAGCGATAGATGCGCTGTATGTCCGATTGACGAGAATGAGGCTGAAGACGACCGAGACCACTGAAACAAACGTCATCGCGCGCACTGTATCATCGCCAAGGCCGTCATTGATGGCGGACGCATAGATCCCGGCGATAACGCCAAAGGCGACAAGCCCTTCAAACAGGCTCCAGAAGGCAAGCCGGCGCGTCAATAGCGGCTGTTTTGGCGGGCGCGGCGGCCGACGCATGACATCTGCTTCGTCCTTTTCCGCTTCGAGCACCAGCGAGCAGACGGGGTCGATCACCATTTCGAGAAAGGCAATGTGCACTGGCCCGAAAATGATCGGCAATCCGGTTACAAGAGGCAATAACGCCATGCCGGCGATCGGCACGTGGACCGACATGATAAACCCGGTTGCTTTTCGCAGGTTGTCGTGGATGCGTCGTCCCAGACGCAGCGTCTTGACGATCGCGCCGAAGTCATCATCGAGGAGCACGATTGCAGACGCTTCCCGGGCGACATCGGTGCCGCGCTCGCCCATGGCGATCCCGATGTGAGACGCCTTGAGCGCCGGCGCATCATTGACACCGTCGCCGGTCATGGCGACGATCTCGCCGTCCGCTTTTAGCGCATTGACGATTCGGAGTTTTTGCTCCGGCCTGACGCGCGCAAAGACATTGGCGCTGCGCGCGGCCTGCGCTAGTTCCGCATCACTCATCGACGCGATCGCATCGCCAGAGACTATCGCCGCGCCATCAATGCCCGCCTGTTCGGCGATGGCGCGCGCGGTCACCGGATAGTCGCCAGTAATCATAACGACGCGAACACCCGCCGCGCGGCACTCGGCGACGGCGGCGGCGGCAGTTTGCCGAAGAGGATCGGCAAGTCCTGCGAGCCCTTCAAAGGTAAAGCGATATTCGCGCGGCGTATCAGGCAGGGCGCCGTTGTGCGCGGCGCGCGCGATCGCAAGAACGCGCAAGCCCGCTCGCGCCATGGAGTCAACATCGGCGAGAAGGCGCTGTCTTGCGGCGTTATCGAACCCGCATAGATCAGCGATCGCTTCCGGCGCGCCTTTCGCCGCGACTTCGAAAGAGCCAGCGCCGTCGCTCCAGACTTGCGTGACCGCGAGAAGGTTTGTCTCAAGGCCATAGTTCTTGACTAGTTCGTTCGCGCCCGTCTCGACGCCCGCTTCCGCGGCCAATTTATGGAAAGCCTTTTCCATTGGGTCGAAGGGACTCGGGGCGCTGGCGAGCAGAGCCGTCCTGATCATCAGCTGAAACTCTTCGCGGCCGGCCAGCCCGTCCTCGCGGCTGGCGAATTTTCCAGCTTCTGTGCGCAGCACTTCGACGCTCATCCGGTTTTCGGTGAGCGTTCCGGTTTTATCCGTACAAAGAACCGTCGCAGCCCCCAGGGATTCGATAGCTGCTGCCTTGCGCGTCAGCACCCGTGCGCGCGAAATTCGCCATGCGCCCATTGCCATGAAGACAGTAAGAACAACAGGAAACTCCTCGGGCAACATCGACATGCCAAGCGCAATACCAGCGAGCACCGCATCAAGCCATCCGCCGCGCAGGAAGCCATAGAGAAGTACTGCAGCAAGGCTCGCGGCGGCGCCGATCAGGCCAAAAATCCTGACGAGTCGGCGCATTTCCGCCTGCATCCGCGGCGGCTCAAAATCGAGAGCGTGAAGAGACGCGCCGATCTTTCCGATTTCGCTTTTCGCCCCGATCGCAATGGCTTCGGCAATCGCCGTTCCTCGAACGACCAGCGATCCGGAATAGACCATTCCATCGCCGTCGGGTTTGGACACGGGAACCGACTCCCCGGTCAATAGCGACTCGTCTGCCTGCAAATGCGAGGACTCAATTAGAAGGGCGTCAGCCGGAACGCGGTCGCCCTCCTCCAGAATAATGATATCGCCGCGCACAACGTCGCGCCCCGCGATTCGCTTGCGCTCGCCGTCGCGAATGACGAGCGCTCGCGGGCTGGTCAAATCGCGAAGCGCCTCAAGCACTCGTTCGGTGCGCGCTTCCTGCACGACGGTGATGACGATGGAGAGCGAAGCGAAAGCAAGGAGCATGATCGCTTCCGTCCGATCGCCGAGAATAAAATAGATTATTCCGCCGGCAATCAGCAACGCCAGCATCGGCTCGCGCACGACCTCGCCAATGATGCGAGCGATGGACCGCCGGTTGCCATGCGGCAGCTCATTATATCCCTCGGCTTCCAGCCGACGGCGCGCCTCATCCTCGCTCAGTCCCGAATGGGACAAGGAGGCGGACTCGGGGAATTTGGTCATTCAGGTGCGCCCGGATTGGAGATCAGGACTGCTTTGGCTGCTGCTGGCTGATACAATGAAACGATCCGCCGCCCGATAGCAGATGCGAGGAATCGATTGCATAAAAATGCGGCCGGTCGACATGGGCTTCAAGAATTTCGAGGCATTCAAGCGCCGTTTCATCCTCGCCGGTAAGGCCGCCATAAGACGGCATAATCAACGCGTAATTGCTGATGTAAAAATTCATGTGGCTGGCAGGAACAATCTTGCCATCAAGGGTCACTCGCCCGGGCGACGGCAGTTCTATCACTTCAAGCGGGCGCCCCGCAGCGTCCGTTGACGATTCGAGCATTTTTCTGATCGCCTCAAAGACCTTCGAATTCGGATCGTCCTTGCCCGTCGAGCGCATACAAGCGACTTTCCCCGGCGCTATGAAGCGCGCCAGATTGTCGACGTGCCCGTCAGTGTGGTCGCCGATCATGCCTTCATCGAGCCAGATGACTTTTTCCGCGCCAATCGCCTTGTGCAGCACACCTTCGACGTCTCTTTCACTGAGCGCCGGATTGCGGTTTTTGTTGAGGAGGCACTGACGCGTCGTGATGCAGGTCCCCTCGCCGTCAACTTCGAGCGCGCCGCCTTCGGCGATGAGAGCGTCGAAAAGGCGGAGCCGCGCGCCCGCCTGTTCGGCGACAATTCCGGAAATTCTGTCATCGTCGGGCAACAAGTATTTTTCGCCCCAGCCGTTAAAGCGAAAGGCGCTGGCGCTCGTTCCGACCATGTCGTCCTCGACGAAAATCGGGCCCGTATCGCGTAACCAGACATCTCCAATCGGCGCGTCACGAAGCCGGATCGCGGCCGGGTCCGGAAGGCCAAGGCGCATCGCTTCGGCAGCAACCCGCGCCTCCTCGCCCCGGACCAGAAGCTCGACCCGCTCGCCCCTCGTGCGTTCGCCTTTTTCGTCGCCTGGATCGGGGAAGCAGATGGCGCCGATGAATTCTGCAACCTCGCCCTGAGCCGGGGCGAGATTCTCCTCCCACAAGTCAGCTGCTGACGGCCAACCGATCCAGACGGCATCGTGACGAGCCCATTCTGCGGGCTGGCGGCGGGGCAATTTCATTTGGATTGGCCCTTTCCTCGGCGGCTGCAGCGCCAAGTTGATCGTTCGCACCGCGGCGGCTATATAGCGGGCTGCGGTTCAAACCGCGAGATAAGATCTTCGGGGCGGGGTGAAAGTCCCCACCGGCGGTAATTTGGCCCTAATGGCCATTAAGCCCGCGAGCCGAGCGAGCCTTTCTCGCAGAGCAGATCTGGTGTGACTCCAGAGCCGACGGTCAAAGTCCGGATGGGAGAAGATCTCACAGGCGACGCGCTTTCAGCGCGAACGCAACTGCGCGCCTTTAAGGCGTTCAGTGGCGTTTGCGTCAGGCGTGGGATGTCCTGTGTTGCGCCCCGATGTTCTGCTCGCGAACTAGGGGTTTTTTTATGTCTGGCTTACTTCGTTTTGGCGCAATGGCCTCACTCGGCGCCGTGTTCGGAACGCCGGCCAGCGCCGAGGCGCCCGCACCAATCGATGAAATCGTCGTCATTGGCGATCCGCTCGAATTGCTGGAGCTTGAAGGCAGCCGTGCGGTCTATGGCTTCGACCTTTCCTACGCCGAGGCGCCGCGCGCCATTTCCGCGATAAGCGACGAGACCATCGCCCGATTCAATATCGAGACCGTCGACGACCTTGCCGCCGTCGCGCCGGGCACATTCACCGGCAGCTTTTTTGGCGTTCCAGGCAGCGTCACCCTTCGCGGCAATCGCGCCGACAATTATTTTCGCGGCTTCAAGCGAGTCGAAAATCCCGGAACCTTCCCGACACCGATCGGCGCCAGCGAACGTATCGAGGTCGTACGCGGCCCAACGCCGGCGATTTACGGCGCCGGAAGGGTCGGCGGGTTCGTCAATGTCACGCCCTTGACGGCGTTGACACAAAAACAGGTTGGCGAGCGCGGCAAGCTGTTGCAGGTCGGCAGTACGCTTGGGTCCTACAACAAGCGCATCGGAAATTTTGCCGCCGGCGCCGCGTTTGACCTCTCGGGACATGACGCCGGCGTTTATGCCTATGTCGAATACGAAAATTCTGACAGTTTTTACCATGGCATCGAACCGGAACGAATTCTGGCGCAAACCGCCCTCACTCTCGCCGACGAAGACCGGTTCTCCCTCGAAGTCGGCGGCGCCTATTATTCGTCGAAAGGCTACAAGCAAACGCTTGGCTGGAACCGAGTCACGCAAGATCTCATCGACAACGGAAACTACATCACCGGCCATGACACCGATCTTGCCGACCTAAACGGCGATGGGAAACTGACGCCTAACGAAGTTGACGCGGCCGTAGGGTCGTTCTTTGGAAGCTCCAATATCCGGCAATTTATCGATTTTGGCGTCTTCCCGAATGCCGCTTTTGTACTCGATCAGAATGTCGGAACAGCGAAACTTGATCCCCGCACGGTCTTCATTTCGGACCGTGACATCGCCGATTCAACGACGGCGACTGCCTATGGGGATCTTTCTTTGACGATTGCGCCCGATCAAACCTTGAGACTGCAGGCGTTCTTTGATTCGCTTGATGGCGACCTCTACCAGAGCTACGGATTCGCCGCGCAATACATTTCTGATGTCGTCGAGCTTCGCGCCAGTTATGATTTTCCGCTCGCGCTTGGCGGTATCGGGTTCGAGAACAATGTCGGCGCTTCGTGGCGACGCTACGCCAATACGACGCGCCAGACGTTTCTATCCGGCTATCTTGTTGTCGATCGGCGCGACCTCACCGTCGGTCCTACGGGCGGCGATATATTCGACGATCCGTTTTCGGTCGAACCGAACGGCGTTGGCTGGGATACCGATCTTGAATCGACCACAAACGATCTTGCTTTTTTCGCAGTAACCGACGCCGCCCTGACTGACCGGCTTTCGCTTCTCGCCAGCCTTCGTCTTGACCGGTTTTCGGCGCAGTCGATCAACACCGGCGCGACGATCTTCAACCCTGCGCTTGGCTTTACCCAATTCGCCGGCGACGATTTCAAGACAAGTTATGAAACATCATTACGCTATCGCTTTGACGCTGGCGTCACCACCTACGCGACCTATGCAAAAAATCACACGCTGGAAACCAATGATGGCGGCGGCGTCGAGGTCGATCGCATTTTCCAGGACAATTTCGTCGCGGACTCAAATCTCATGGAGGCGGGCGTCAAGGCCGGCCGCAAAGACCTGTTTGCATCGCTCGCGGTCTACCGCCAAAAGCGCCGGCGCAGCGACCCTTTCGGCAATCTCGATGAAGAGACATCAAAGGGAATAGAAGCTGAACTCAAATATCTGATCGACAACCGATGGAGCCTTACATCGGCAGTTACATTGCAAGAAGCCAAGATTGGGGCGCCGGGCCCCTGCGGTTCAGGCAATGGCGAATTCATTGTTCTGCCGCCGTCGCGCCTCGGCATTTCAGGCGCCAATGGGTATGGCGGCCTATTTGCCGCGTTGAACGCAAGCTGCCTGCCGGAATTGCAGAACGGCTATAAACGAAGAACGACCCCCGATGTGATGGCGTCCGGGTTTTTGACCTATACGTCGCCGCAAACCGACGCAGGCGCGTTCGGCGCGACGGTTGGCGTCATCTATGTCGGGGAAACCGGCGGCAAAATCGAAAACGCCATTCGCATACCAGACTATCTGCTCGGCAAGGCGTCCCTTTATTGGGCGTTTGACAGAATTTCCATCAATGCATCAGTCGATAATCTGTTCGACAAGCGGCACTTCGTTCCGGTTCAAAACGTCTATGAAGAGGTTGGCGTCCTGCCCGGGCGCGGGCGCGAATTTTCCATTGCCGTAAAGGCGTCGTTTTAATGTTCGAGAAGATGCCCATCCGGTCGGTCGCGCTTGCGCTGGCGCTAAGCGCAGTGTTTTTCCTCATCACCGCAACGACATTTTCGTCGCTTGGCGTCGTCTTGCCGGCAATGATCGGCGACTTCGGCTGGAATTGGGGAACTGCAGGGCTCGGATTTACAACCCTTGCGCTTTTTACCGGCATATTCAGCCCGATTGCGGCATCATCGCTGGAGCGGTTAGGGCCTGGTGCGCATTACTTCCTTGGCGGCGCCGTCATGTGCGCAGGCTACCTGCTGCTTGGCGCGACAACGGGCGTCACGACCTATCTGATCGCAACGGCGCTGCTCGGCGCCGGCTTCGCCCTTCTTGCGAATGTCGCCGGAACCTATCTTGTCGGACGCGCCGTCCCGAAGAAATGGCGGTCGCTTGCGATCGGCGCCTATCTTGCCGCCGGCGGCGCTGGCGGCGTTTTTGGTCCATTGATCGCCAATGCAATGATCGAAGACGGATCGAACTGGCGCGGCTACTGGCGGTTCGCAGCGGTCATGGTCGCGGTCGCTTCAGCATTGATCGTGCTGCTGTCAAATCGACGGCTGGCTGGTGTCGCAAATGATGAGGCGGCGACGACGATCGCGGATAAAACCACGAACTCGGAATGGTTGCCACGCAAGGCGATGCTAACGCCGGCCTTCGGCGTTATCGCCGCGGCGCTGATGGTTGCCTATTTCTGCGGCGTAACGGTCAGCACCTGGTCCGTCGCGCATCTTCAAAATTCAGGTCTTGCGTCCGCCGTTGCGGTAGCGATGCTCAGCCTCTATTCCGGCGTCAATGCGCTGGCGCGCGCTGCCGGCGGCGTGCTTGCCCGCCATATTGATCCGCGACATCTACTCATCGCCGCGCTTCTCGCCAATGTTGTCGGCATGACCGCGCTTGCCCTTGGAAATTCGCTTCCGTTCGCCATGTTATTCGCGATTTTCGACGGTTTTGCCTTCGGCATGGCGCTGTTTGCGACGACCGCGCTGCTGATCGATTATTTCGGCCTGAAAAACAGTCCGGCTCTGCTTGGCGGAGCAAATCTCGTCGCTACCGTCGCGATGCTGGGTCCAACCCTTGCCGGACAAACGGCGGACCGCTGGGGAAGTTTTGCACCGATTTTTCTGATCTACGCTGTCGGCGCGCTCGCAGCGGCTGGCGCTGTCTGGATGATCCGCAACCCGAACGACGCGCCGTCAAAAGAGGGCGTCGCCGCCTGAGTTGCGCGCCATTACATCTTCTGCGGCGCAGGCATGCCAAGAATGTTGAGCACAAGGTCAAGCTGCCGGCCGGCTGCGGACGCAAGCGACAGACGCGACGCGCGAACCGCGCTGTCCGCCTCATCGACAATTCGGCAGGCGGCGTAAAATTTTGAAAACGCCTGCGCCAGATTGAAAGCGTGCTCGCAAAGGAAGTGCGGCAATCGACGATCGACCGAATCTCGTGTCGCTTCGCCAAATTGCAACAGGGTAAGGGCAAGATCCTTTTCTTCCGGCGCCGCAATATGAATGGCGCCGGGTGAGCACGCGCCAGCGGATTCAGCCTTTTTCAGAACCGACCGAACGCGGACGCTCGCATATTGGAGATACGGGCCGGTTTTGCCTTCAAAGGCGATGAAGCGGTCGAGATCAAATATGTAATCGCTCGTTCTCGGATTGGAGAGGTCGGCGAATTTGAGCGCTGCAAGGCCCACCCGGTGCGCGACATCCGCCGCCGCCTCTTCACCATAGCCTTCCGAGAATCCGTTCTCGTTGAGGCGCGACGTTGCGCGTTCCTCAACCATGTCAATCAGATCACGCAGCTTCAGGACCCCGCCAGCGCGTGTCTTGAAAGGCTTTCCATCCTTTCCGTTCATGGTTCCAAACCACAGATGCTCAAGCCTGTCCCTGGGGTAGATCCCGGTGAGATCAGCAGCGCGAAACACTTGCTCGAAATGGTCGCGCTGGCGGCCATCGACGACGTAAAGGATGCGGTCGGGATGGACGCTGTCGCGCCGGTCGACGATTGTTGCAAGATCCGTCGTCGCATACATGACGCCGCCATCCGACTTGTAGAGTATGAGCGGCGGAAAATCCTTCTTGTCATCTGGCAGGGCGACATGAACGACAACCGCGCCGTTGTCCTCAACAGCAAATCCCTTTGCGCGCAAGTCATCGACCATTGGCGCAATCAGCGCATCGACATCCGCCTCGCCTTTCCACCAGTCAAAGCTGACGCCAAGATCGGCATACTCGCGCTCGATTGCCGCACGTGAAACGGCGACAAAGTGCTTCCACAAGGCGCGATAGCCGGCGCGGCCAGCTTGCAGTTCAGCCGTCGCCTGCCGCGCTTCGGCGGCCCGCGCTTCGTCAGTCTTGCAGGCGTTCGACGCCTGCGGGTAGAGGCGTTCCAGATCATCCAGCGTAACGGGCGGCGCCTCGGGATAAGGGCCTTCATAAGCCGCATTGAAATAGACAAGCCCCGGCTGTTCGCGTTTGACCTCGGTGATGAGCTGCCCCATCGGCAGTCCCCAATCGCCAAGATGGATATCACCGTAGACAGTGTGCCCCGCGAACCGCATAAGGCGTTTCAGGCATTCTCCGATGATCGCCGAGCGCAGATGTCCGACATGCAGCGGCTTGGCGACGTTGGGTCCGCCAAAATCGAGGACGATTGTTTCATGCGCCGGGGCATGCCAGCCGCCAAGCCGCGCGTCCGAGGCGAGCGCCTCGACGCGGTCGCTCAACGCTGCATCGGTCAGGCTGAGATTGATGAAGCCGGGCCCGGCAAGGCTGACATCAGCAAAGACCGGATTTTCCTTGAGCCTTGCCGCGACTTTCTCGCCAACGGCGCGCGGGTTGAGCTTTGCGGATTTTGCCGCCGCCAGCGCGCCATTGCACTGGAATTGCGCAAGATCTGGCCGGTCGGATGACCTGACCGCGCCAAATGAATGATCAAATCCCTCGGCGGCGAAAGCGGCGCCGACGAGCGAGGAAAGCTCTTCCGTCAGCAGCATCAGAGTTCTGGAAACTTCAGGCTCTTGCCAGAGCGATTATATATCGCCTGTTGCGGAGTAACGACGAGGCCCACGACCACTTCGAAATTGGTTCCCGACGTATTTTCATCTTTGCGCGGAATGATGATCTTCTCGATTTCGTGCTCGACGCGCTCGATATCCTTGTCGTCATCGAATTTGACCGGAACGAGATACTCCTTTTTTTCAATGACTTCGCGGTTGGTTCTCGTCACCGCGACCCAATAGGAGAAATTGCGCTCGCGCGCGTCGCTTTTCGGTCCTTTGCCAAAGGCGATAGTGATCTTCGCCGAGGCGTCGATCGGATCCGCGCCGATATACCGGCACACCAGCGATACGTTTTCGATTTCCGCCGTCCAGGCGACATCCTCAATCCGTTCCTCGCCGCTGAAGTCGATCAGGCGCGCGGCGTCTGATAGGACAACGATATTCGGGCATGGCGCAGGATTTGCTTGACGCGCCTCCTTGGTGGACCCGCATCCTGACAGTGCAATTGCGGCGACAAGCGCGGCGGCTAACGCTTTGTTCATCAAAAAGAACCCTTATATCGAGACGCAAATTCGACAGGTAAGGGCCGGGTTTTGGCCCTGCCCCCGCCCTGATCGAGTGGTTGAACCTCGTAGCCGTTCGCGATGCGCCGCGCAACGGCCTGAGGCGGAGGCGGCGGGGAGAGAATGCAGACGACAATGCCGACGAACCCATCGACCCTGCAGCCATTCAGATCGCCGGTAACGGTCCTTCTCGCGTCGCCGCGCGGGTTCTGCGCAGGCGTTGAACGGGCGGTAAGGACAGTTGAGGAGGCGCTGGCGCTATTCGGCGCACCGGTATTCGTACGCCACGAAATTGTTCACAACGCTCATGTCGTCCGGCGCCTGCGAGCAATGGGGGCCATATTTGTTGAAGACCTCGCCGAGGTTGAGCCGGGCCGGCCAGTAATTTTTTCCGCCCACGGGGCGCCAAGATCGGCTTATGACGAGGCAGGAGCGCGCTCCCTCATGGCGATCGACGCAACCTGCCCGCTTGTCCTGAAGGTTCACAATGAAGTCAGGCGGAGTGTTGTTCAGCACCGCCATGTGCTGTTGATCGGGCGTCTCGGCCACCCCGAGGTTGAAGGGACACTTGGTCAGGCGCCACAGGGCGCCGTTACCCTTGTTGAAACAATTGCAGAAGCCGAGACGGTCAATCCACCATTTGGGCCGCTCAGCTACGCCACACAGACAACGCTGTCCGTCGATGACGCATCGGCGATCATTTCGTGCCTGAAGCGCCGCTTCCCCGATATCGTCGGCCCGCGAAAATCCGATATCTGTTACGCAACGCAGAACCGCCAGGAGGCGGTTAAAATTATCGCACCCGGCACAGATGTCGTTCTGGTGGTCGGTTCACCGCAGTCTTCAAACTCAAACCGGCTGGTCGAATGCGCGATGACGGCCGGCGCAAAAGCTGCATATCTCGTTGACGACCCGACGAATTTTGATCTTTCGGTCCTCGATCATGCAAAAGCGATCGGGATCACGTCTGGCGCGTCGGCGCCAGAGCATCTGGTTGAGGATCTGATCGCGCGTATTGCCGAACGTACGCCAATCGCTGTAAAAACGATCGAGCAGATTCGCGAAAATGTCGTGTTCAAACAGCCGATGTTGATGGCTGTCTGAACCGGGGCTGCGTTAAACTTCCTTTGAGCGCGTGGCGCTGACTTAAGCTGGTTGACGCGAAGACCGTCGCTGCTATGGGATTGCCTCAACCATTCGCTGTAAGGCGATGGGGCAGTGGAATTTGCGGAAGCAAGAATGATAGAGATTTTCACAGATGGTGCGTGCGCCGGAAACCCGGGACCGGGCGGCTGGGGCGTACTTATTCTCGATGGCGACAAGTGCGTTGAACTCTACGGCGGCGAAGCGGCGACAACCAACAATCGAATGGAACTGTTGGCGGCAATTGAAGCGCTTCGTTCAACAACCGGACCTGTCCGGCTGCACACCGACAGCCAATATGTGAGAAACGGAATCACCACCTGGATCAATGGCTGGAAGCGAAACGGTTGGCGCACCGCTGACCGCAAGCCGGTCAAGAACCAGGATTTGTGGCAAGTTCTGGATTCGGCATGCGCCGGGAGAGCAGTGGATTGGCGTTGGGTCAAAGGGCACAACGGGCACCCTGAAAACGAACGGGCCGACGCACTGGCGCGCGCCGGCCTCGCCTCAATCGCGGCGTGACAGGCTCAGAGTTTTGAAAGCATGTATTCGGCGCTTGAAACTTCAAAGGCGCCGGGCGCTTCAACAAACAATTGCTTGACTACGCCGTCTTCAATCACAGCAGCAAAGCGCTGCGATCGTTCGCCCATGCCAAAGCCTTTGCCATCAAATCCAAGTCCGAGCGCCTTGGTGAAGTCACCATTGCCATCCGCGAGCATGTCGATGACGCCTACTGCGTTCTGCGCCTGACCCCACGCCTTCATCACGAAGGCGTCGTTAACCGCCATGCAGACAATCCTGTCGACGCCCTTTTTCTTGAATTCGCCGGCCTTTTCGACAAATCCGGGCAGGTGCCGCGCCGAGCAGGTCGGCGTAAAGGCGCCAGGGACCGAGAAGAGTGCGACCTTTCCCTTTCCCATAATATCTTGCGTATTCGATTTCTGCGGCCCTTCCGCGGTCGCCAGCATTACGTCCACCTTGGGTATTGTGTCGCCAACCTTGATCGCCATACTTTTCTCCTTGAAGCGCAATTGAAAAACCCATGCCGGCGTCGCCGCTGGCGCGAATGCGTTAACTATCCTCTTTGTCCCGCCTTGTCAGGCGCCATTTCGGCGCCTACGCTCCGGCCATGGCGGCAGGCAAGAAATCGCGAAACACATCGGACGGCGAACAGGATCGACACACCGGCGCCTTTCAGGACTATCTGACCGGAAAACTCCTCATTGCCATGCCGAATATGACCGATCCGCGATTCGAGCGGTCGGTGCTGCTGGTCGTCTCTCACGACGCCAACCATGCTATGGGTGTCGTGATCAACAAGCCGCTCGCAGATTTGGAACTCGCCGATCTCCTGGAACAGCTGTCGATTGATCCGCGCGAGGGATCCGGCGGCGAGCAAGTCTTTTATGGCGGCCCCGTGCAAACGGACCGCGGGCTGGTCGTCCACACGCTTGATTACCGCGCACCGCAGACGATGGCGATTGGCGACAAATTTGGCGTGACCGCGTCAAAGGAAATCCTCATCGATATCGGCGGACGAAGCCGCGTTCGCAAACCGCCTGAAAAATACTTGCTCGCGATTGGCCATGCCGGATGGGGGGCTGGTCAGCTTGAAAGCGAGATTACCGTCAATGCGTGGTGCCATACCGACGCTGAGCCGTCGATCGTGTTTGGCGGCGGCAACGCAGATGCCTGGAATGCGGCGCTGAAGAGCCTTGGTGTCACTGGCGCAATGCTATCGCCGGAATGGTCGATGCCACGCTCGGGCGATGCGCCGCTGAACTAAGCTTCTTCGCAATCAGAAAAGCCGGCGGCGAAACAGCCTGCTTGGCTGCTTTAGCGCGACATCGGCTTGATTTAGAACGAGCACATCACTTTGCGCGTCCGACGCATCAGGCGCCGCTTCTGGCATCGCCAAATTCGTACTATCGCCCTTGTCAGCTATAGCCTCGATCGTCACTTCAGCTTCAGGAAACGCCGGCTCGCCGAGATAATATCCCTGTCCCATCCGGCAACCGATTTCTTTCGCCGTTTCCGCCGCTTCCCTGGTTTCAATTCCTTCTGCAATAACGATCATGCCGAAATCGCGGCCAAGGCGCGCGAGCGCACTGACAATCTTCTTCTTCCCGCCATTGGCGACAATATCGTCGATGAAGGACTTGTCGATTTTCAGATAATCAAAATCATAGCGGTGGAGATTGCTGAGCGAGGAAAATCCCGCGCCAAAATCATCATAGGCGAGAAGCGCGCCAGCAGCTTTCAGCTTCTTGAAGGTCTCGTTTATTCTTGGCGTTTCGCCGAGCTTCTCGCCTTCGGTAAGTTCGAGAACCAGAGAGCCCTTTGGCAGTTTGCGCTCCTGCATTGCGCGGCGCACCTCGTCGGCGAAACCTTCTTCTTTCGCTTGAGACAACGAAACATTGAAGGCGCCAAAAAAGCTCTTCTCGCCCGCTTCCACACGCGCCGCGACATGATCGGCGGTCGCATTCAGCATGATCGTCGCCAGCGCACGGCCCTTGCCGGATTGCTGCGCCTGACGGACGATATCTTCTGTCTTTGCCAGTTTTCCGCGCGCCTCGCTCGACGATGGCCAGCGAACGAGCGCTTCGGCGCCGCAGGGTTTACCACTATTGAAACAGACGATTGGCTGAAACGCGGCGACAAGTTCATTATTTTCAATGGCCGATGCGACCGACCGGTCAGGCGCCGCGTCAGGCGTCACGAGCTTGGACCCGCCTACATTCTTGTCGACCAAATCCGGACCTGCCGACTTCTTCTCTGCAATGTCTTGCTTGGCGTAAGTCGCGGCGGCGGCTGTCAACGACGCAGCGGCGAGTTTGAGAGAATCGTTTTTTTGCGGATTTGCCGCGCTTTGGGGCGATGCTTCCTCAAGGAACACCACAATTCGCTCAAGGTTGCCGGCGTGATCAACAGCGCGGGCGCCGCGCATCCGCACAGATTTGCCGCTGTGAAGCCTCACGATTTCGTCAAACCCGCCATCGCCTTCGCTGGCGCCAAACACCTTTGCGCCAAAACGAGCGACATCATTGCCATGAACGAAGTCGCGGAAGATTTCCGGCGTGAAGGCGCCATCGCTGTCAGCGCCCATTAATGAAGCAAACGACGCTGTCTGGTGGCTGCCGCTTCGGTTCCAGTCCCAGACAGAGACCCCGGAATAGTCGAGCACTTGCGCCAGCTGATTTTCCGATACCCGAAGAGGGTCAAGTGGCGAATTTGCGGCGCGCTGCGTTGGCCGTTGGTCATCGCCGGAAAATTGCGCCGACGCAGCCGCAGAAACGTTCAACGGCGCACGGGATGAATTGAAATCGCCAAGCGCAACAAGACTCGCCACCAGGACCCCGATTGCAAAAACAGCCTGCGGCGCCAGAGAGGCAATTCCAGAAGCGCCGCCGACGTCAAACAAAAGTGGCGCCGCGACGGCAAGCACGGCGCCAGGCAAAATCAATCGCGCCGCAAGATCACCGCGTGCGCCGGCGAATGCCGAGACCCCGAGAGCAGTCGCAGCGACTGCCGTCAGGCCAAGGCGAAGAACGCCGGACGCCTCGCCTGCGAGAACCGCGTTGATGACGCCGATGCCAACCATTGACAGCGCACCCGCAAACATAAGGCCGCCCAGCAATTGACTGCGTCCGACCATGGCAATGGTCGATGACAGGAAAATCAGTGTCGCAGCGGCGAACAGACCCTGCAGCAGCAAAACAATTGTCGGAGCCGGGGCCGGCAGAATATCAAGCCATACGGCCTGAAGCGCGCCCGCTGCTGCAAGCATCAGGAGCCCGCAAAACGCCGCGGCGCTGCGCCGCAACACGGCGATGCCGGCGAGAAAAGCGGCGCTGACAAGCATTGCGCCGATTATTGCGCCTTTACCCAGCCCCAGAACACTGCTGACGGCCGGTAATGCAACACTGGCTTCGACCCCGAAAATTACCCCTGAAAACATCACGCCCCACTGTACACTGCCGAACACGGCATTTCCGGCAAACGCAGCTGCACCGCCAGCGTCTGCAACGATCATTACCCCGCTCGCATACTCACGGCAGCGCCCGCGGCTTGCAAGAGGGGATGCGACCAATGACCATGATTTTCGTGGTTAACTGCAACCGATATCATTAAACTGGCGTTGGTGCGCCGCAATATTCACGCGCCGTGATTGCAAACAGTAAATGGTCCCGCCAGGCGCCGTTGATGAAGAGGAAATCGCGGGCGAAACCTTCCTCCTGAAATCCGGCTTTGGTCAACAGCGCTTTTGAGGCAATGTTTCCCGGCTGGCAGGCCGCCTCGACACGATTGAGCCGCATCGTTTCAAATGCGTGGGCGACAACCGCCCGGACGCACAAATACCCGTAGCCTCGTCGCAAGTAACGCTCGCCAATCCAGTACCCAATCGTCGCCGAATGCGATGCGTGATATCGGACATCCGACAGCGTAACGCCGCCAACAAGCGCGCCGCTGGAGCCAATGCAGGCCAGAAGCGAAAGCGCCGCACTGGCGCGATGCAACCGCTCCTGCAGGCGGATGCGCGCCCTGAACGCCTCGATACTCACATCTTTGTCGAGCCAGTCCGGCTCCCAGCGCGTCAGGTGAGCCCGGCTTTGCTGGCGCAGCGCCGCCCAGGCCGAAAAATCGCTGAGTTGAGGCGCACGCAGTTTCAACTCGCCGCACTCGAGCACCGGCGACGTCTGAGACGGTTTGACAAAGTCGAGGCTAAACATGCCGGTCCCATGTTGAACGCAGACGCATCAGCGCCAGTCACATAACAGTCAGGCGCCTAACGGCCGAGCGCCGCTCTTATACCGTCAAGATCTCCCGGGCCAACCATCGCAATCGACGGCGCGCCGCTCGTGACCGCTTTTGCCGCCGCGGTTCGAACTTCGTCGGACGTGACGGCGTCGAGTCTTTCGGCAATTTCCATGGCGCTAATCAGCCTGCCATGTGAAAATAGCTGTCCGACGGCAGTTTCCGCGCGGGTTGCCGGGCTTTCAAGCCCCATCAGCAATGTCGATTTCAGCATTGCCCGCGCGCGGTCAATTTCCCGGTCCGTGGCGCCCTCCGCCATCGAGGTCATTTCGTGGCGAATCAGCCCCACGGCTTCGACTGCATTGTCACGATCTGTACCGACATAGGCCCCAACCGAGCCGACATCGTCATAGGCATCGGTGAACGAATATACGGAGTAGGCCAGCCCCCGCTCTTCACGCACCGCCTGAAAGATCCTCGATGACATGCCGCCGCCGAGCGCCTCAACGTAAACTCTGGTCGCAAAATAGTCGCTGTCCCGCACAGAGGCGCCAGGAAAAGCGAGTGCGACATGGGTCTGCTCGATCTCACGGGGATCATGGCTGGCGCCGCCGACATAAACAGGCTTTGGTTCCCGGCCGTGGCGATTTGCCGGCGCCATATCGGCGAAATGCTTCTCCGCCAATCGCGCCAACAGGTCGGGATCAACCGCGCCCGACGCCGCGATGACGAGTTGAGACGGTTCGTAATGCTTTGCCATGAAGCTGATGAGACGCTCGCGCGTATGGCTGGAGACGCTTTCGACGGTCCCGAGAATGGCGCGGCCAAGCGGATGGTCGCCATAACTGAGCGTCTGGAGCATTTCCATGACCGCATCGTCAGGGATGTCAGCGGCTTCGCCGATTTCCTGAATGACGACTTCATGCTCCTTGGCGAGCTCTGCAGCGTCGAATACCGGGTTCCTCAATATGTCTGCAAGAATCTCGAGCGCGACTTCAAGGTCGCGACGCAGCACCCGCGCATAGTATCCAGTGCGGCTGTAGCCCGTACTGGCGTTGAGATAGCCGCCGACATTCTCGATTTCTTCGGCGATTTGCCTGGCGCTTCGCGTCCTGGTGCCCTTGAACGCCATATGCTCGAGAAGATGCGCAACGCCGTGTTCTTCCGCCGTTTCATCAATGGCGCCGGCGCGAAACCAAACCCCAACCGCCGCCGATTCAAGACCCGCCATCGGGTCGGCGAAAATCCGAACACCGTTATTCAAAGTTGAGATGCCAGTCATTGTACCCGGGTTCTTCAGCCAAAACGGCTGTGTTGCAGGATAATGTCGCGGACCATGGAGAGATCCGCCGGAGCAGAGAGCAATTTTTCTTCCCGCGTCATCAAGTCGTGATAGCGGGGCGGCAGATTGGGTCGGCGGCCACTGGCGTTTTCGACCGCATTAGGGAACTTTGCGGGGTGAGCGGTGGCGAGGCTGATCGCCGGGCCGGATATCCCGCCGCTGCGGCGCAGTTTCTCGAGAGCGACAAGACCGACCGCCGTGTGCGGATCGATCAACGCGCCTGTCGCCTCAAAATGCCCATGAATTTTCTTGTCGACCTCGTCCTCGGCGGCGCTTTCAGCGCAAAAGTCCGCTGAAATGAAAGTTCTGATGCCGTCGGGTAGGACCATTCGGCCGTCGCGTTCGAAATTGCGCATCAATCGCGACAACGCTTCGCGATCCCGCCCAAAAGCTTCAAACAGCAGGCGCTCGAAATTCGACGCGACCTGAATATCCATAGATGGCGACGACGTCGGCCTCGCCGTTGCCGGTTCATAAACGCCGCTCGTCAAGACGCGGCGCATAATATCGTTCGAATTTACCGCAACAACGAGCCGATTGACCGGCAACCCCATCTGTTTTGCGGCATATCCGGCAAAAACATCGCCAAAATTCCCGGTGGGCACAATGAAGGAAGCCGGGCTGCCAAGCGTCGCTGTCGCCGTGAAATAATAAACCGTTTGAACAGCCAGCCGGACCCAGTTGATGGAATTAACGCCGCCAAGATCGAGGCTGGCTTTCAAACGGTCATCGGCGAACAGTTTCTTGACGATACTCTGGCAATCGTCAAACGAGCCTTCAACCGCGATATTGACGATGTTGTCGGCCACAATTGTCGTCATCATGCGGCGCTGCACGTCGGAGATGCGCCCTTTTGGATGGAGCATGAAAACTTCGGCTGACGCCGAGCCGGCAAAGGCCGATATCGCGGCGCCCCCGGTGTCGCCCGAAGTTGCGCCGATGATCGTTTTGCCACGATCGCCATCGGCCAGCGCCCAGCCGTAAAGTTCGGCCAGCATGCGCATCGCGACGTCTTTGAACGCAAGCGTCGGCCCGTGAAAGAGCTCAAGGAGATAATCTTCATCGCCAATGCGCGACAACGGCGTGACATCTGGCGCATCGAACGCGCCAAAGGCGCGCGTCGCCATTGGAAGGATATCGTCAAACGACAGGTCCGGCCCGGCAAAGAGGCTGATGACCTCGGCGGCGACTTCCTGGAAGGTACGACCGGCAAGTCCTTGTCGGATTTGGTCCGGCAGCGTCGGCCACTCGACCGGCATGTACAGACCTCCGTCCGGCGCAAGGCCGCTCAGCACTGCTTGGCGAAAGCCGATTTGGGGCGAAAGGCCGCGTGTCGAAAAATACTGCATCAACCGGGAAGATCGCAAATCAGGTATTTATCGTCCAGCAAGGCGCCAATGAGCAGGCGACTGCCCGAAATCGCCGCAACCGAAGCGGTCGAAATAGCGTCGCCCTTGTTTGAAAACACTTCCGTTACCGGCGCCGCGACGCCCTCCTGATCGACAAAGCGCAGAACCAGCGACGGTGAAATTGCACTGCGATCGCGTTCAACCAGCGGCACGGATAGCGGCTTTGGCTGCGCTCCAATCCACAAAGCCCCGTCCCATGCAACATTGATATTATCAGGCGCAGCCGGCAGGGGCTCAATTCTGGCAAGGGTCAACACACCGGTCCTGGAATCGCGATCATAAATGCGCAAGGCCTGACCGGAAGTCTCAGCTGCATACAATCTGGTTTTGCGCGGATTCAGCGCAACACCATTGGCGAAGCGCAACCCTTCCGCCGCTACTCGCATGGCGACGCCGTCATAATAATAGATTTTTCCCGAAGGCGATCGCGACAGGAATTGGAATTTGCCGAGCCATGATTGGCGGCCGGTTTCAATATCATTCGTCACGTAGAAGTTGCGCGGTCCGACTGCAACGATATCGTTCGGACTGGTCAGGCGACGCTCACTGAAGGATTCAAGGTGCATGAGATCGCCATCTTTTTCGACATCATAGATTTCGATCGCCTTGGTCGCTTCATTCACGACAAAGAGGCGGCGGGTATCCCCTTCTTCAAAATAATTGAGCCCGAGCGGATGAAATTTTTCAGGGACGCCCGCTGTTCTGTCCCGCCAGTTCTCGCTGTCGAGCGGATCATCGACGAGAACGGAATAGATCGCCCCCCGCGCCGTTGATCCGGCGCGGCGGTCAAGCGATGACACGAACGCTCGCCCGGACGATGGTGACGCCTCAATATCCTCAGGACCGGGAACGCCGGTCACAGGCGTACAGGAGCCGTCAAACCGGTCGTCGACTTCCTTGAAATGATTGAATGTGAAGAGCGTAAAGGCGACCGTGCCGCCAGCCAGCGCGAGGAGCAGGGTCAGTCCCCCTGCCAGCAGCGAAAAACGCATGTCGACCCTTAAACTGAGCTCTGAAAGCCACCAAACGCCGGAACCTTAACGGCTCACGGGAGGTCGCGCCAGTAGGCGCCCGGAAACGGGGTTGCGTTTCCTTTGGCGCCAGCCTATATGCCGCCCTCTTCCGAACTCAAGGACGCGCAGCGCGCGAAGGGCCTCGCCATGAAAAAGGGCATCCACCCCGGTTACCACGCGATCAAGGTCGTTATGACCGATGGCACCACTTATGAAACCCGCTCGACCTATGGCGAGCCGGGCGCGACGCTTTCGCTCGACATCGATCCTTTGAGCCATCCAGCATGGACCGGCGGCCCGCAGAAGATCGGCGAGCGCGGCCAGGTTTCGAAATTCCAGCAAAAATTTGGCGCTTTCGGCCTCAAGAAAGCCTGAACGCGGCGCCGATTACGGCGCTCGCTAAATCAGGACCGGCGTCCACCAAAGGCGTCGAGAAGGGCGCGTTGCTGCGAGACGGCGTCGTTCGAGGCGCGCGAAAAACCGCTTTTGAATAGGTCTGTGTCGAGGCGAGCGATCCTGTCATAGAGCTGGCTCGCGCCGTCGATCAGAACCATCAGCTTGTTGGGTAACTCGCCGCTCAGGAGATCGGCGGATTGCGAGTCACGGTTCGACAGCCGATATTTCGACTCCGACGCCTCTGCGACCGACATATCGCCTTCGCGGACCGCGCGCAGGACGAGCAACCAGGACGCAATCTGCATCAACTGCGTCGTCAATCGCATTGAAGCGCCAGCATAAGACAGCGCTGCGGACCGGCTCAAAGACTTTGACGCTTCGCGGCCCTCGCTGTCGAGATAGTTCGCGGTTTCTTCGACCAGAGACATCCCCTCGCGAAATGTCCTTGCGAAGACCTCCGATTGGACAAAAGTCATTGCGCCGGAACTCGGCGTGGGTCCTTTTTCGACTGGTTCCATTACGCTTGCTTTCCACACCCGGGTGCACGTTGCCGAACCGAAGGTGCGGTGACAACAGCTAAAGAGTTAACGACGCCGGATAACCCCGCTGCCGCCAGTCCCTAAGAGCAACCGCCATGCCAGCAACTAAGAGGGGAAAATCCGCCGCCAATCAGGTGCTTGGAGTAGACGGATGCCGCGCAGGGTGGCTGGTTGCGACCAGAATACTACCGACAGGCGAAATAAGCGTCGCCATCGCGGATACATTCCGGTCAATTCTGGACGGGCCTGGCAGGGCCGCTGCAGCAATCATCGTCGATATGCCGATTGGGATTCCTGAAGTCGCCGGCCGCTCGTGCGAGCGCGAAGCGCGACGACTTTTGGGTCCACGCCGGTCAAGGGTATTTTCGACCCCACCAAGACAGGCGCTGGCATTCGGCCAGTATGAGGACGCGAACGCCTTTGGAAAATCTCGCGGCGCCGGAATTTCCCGCCAAGCCTGGGGATTGGTCCCGAAGATTTGCGAGATCGACGCGGCAATTTCTCCTGCCATGCAGGCGCACATAGGCGAAGGCCATCCTGAACTTGCCTTTGCCCGCTTGCTTGGGGCGCCCGCATCGGCTGTAAAGAAATCGGCGGCAGGACGAGCGGAACGCCGTCAGGCGCTTGTCGATGCGGGCATCGACGCAATCGATGACCTCGTGTCAGGATTGCGGGCGGATTTTCCCAGGCAGAAAGATTTCGGCATTGACGATCTTTATGACGCCTGCGCCCTCACCTTTACCGCTCTCAACCGCGTCAAGGGCGAGGCGCTGCGCCTCGGAGACGGCGAGCGCGACGCAAAGGGACTTCAAATGGCGATCTGGCGCTAGTCATGACTAGATTTTGAAGAGTTTTTCGGCCGCTGATTTTGTCGTATCGCGAATCGCAAGAGCTTCTTCGCATCGTGCGATTTCAGTTTTCAACGAACCGATCCGTTCCTTAAGGTCACCGACGGACAGCGTGTGGAGATCCTGTTTGCCGATCTTTTCCAGGGTCAGATCGGGTGTTTCCCGGATCCGTTCTTCTTCCATGTCTGTCTCCCTCGCGCCGGCGCCTCGAAGCTTGCGCAATGACGCTGCAAGGTTCAAGGAAAATTCAAGCCACGCGACGGGTGACAGACGGCATGAAGGCTATTGAAATAACAGCTCCGGGCGGCCCTGACGTGCTCAGGCTGGTTGAACGGCCCAAGCCGTCGCCAGGTCCCGATCAGGTTGTCATCCGGGTCGCCGCCGCAGGGGTGAACCGGCCGGATGTGCTGCAGCGCAAGGGTCTTTATCCGCCACCGCCGGGCGCGAGCGACCTGCCCGGCCTTGAAGTTTCCGGAACCATCGAAACGGTCGGCGCCAAGGTTTCACGATGGAAAGTTCGCGACCAGGTTTGTGCGTTGCTGACAGGCGGCGGGTATGCAGAATTTGCGCTCGCCCATGAAGGATCGTGCCTGCCGGTCCCTAAAGGCGTCGCGCTCGAAGACGCGGCCGGCTTGCCGGAAACAATTTTCACCGTCTGGGCCAATGTTTTTGACGACGCCGCGCTGGCGCGAGGCGAGACTTTGCTGGTCCACGGCGGCACCAGCGGCATCGGCGTCACGGCGATAACACTGGCCAAAGCCTGGGGCGCCAAGGTTTTTGCGACCGCTTCCAGTGCGCGGAAGGTCGACGCGATCCTTTCTCTTGGGGCCGACAAGGCTTTCGATTACGCGACCGAGAAATGGGAAGACGAAATCCGGGAACTCGGCGGGGTCGACGTCGTTCTCGACATGGCTGGGGGCGATTTTGTCGCCCGCAATCTTGAGGCGCTCAAATTCAAGGGTCGCCATGTTTCAATTGCGTTCCTGCGCGGCGCAAACGCCGAGATCAATCTCTTCTTGATCATGCGAAAGCAATTGCGGCTGTCGGGCTCCACCATGAAGGCGCGCGGCTTTGACGAGAAGGCGCGGCTCGCCGCCGCTATCGAGTGCAATGTCTGGCCCCTCTTTGCCTCTGGCGCGCTCAAACCGGTGACGGACCGAGTTTTTCCGCTGGCGGAGGCCGCCGAGGCACATCACCACATGGAGGCGGGACGGCATATTGGCAAAATCCTCCTCAAAGTCGGTATTTAGGCGCTTGGCCTGCCCGGCCTTTCAGCCTATAAACCGCGCCGAATGCGCTTATGGCGCAGCGCTTTCCCCAGAAATTCCAGGGTTAGCGCGGCTCTCGCGGGAAGCGGGAAGCCGGTGGAGAAGATATTTTTGGAGACTTGCCCATGTCCGACAAACCGCTGATGCCGCTCGCAACCGCTGTCTGGTTGATCGAGAACACCTCCTTGTCTTTTGAGCAGATCGCCGATTTCTGCCGTTTGCATCCCCTGCAGGTCAAAGGTATCGCGGACGGCGACGTCGCGGCGGGCGTTCGCGGTATCAACCCGATCACCAACAATCAGTTGACGCGCGAAGAACTCGACAAGGCGCAGGCCGACCCGGAATTTCGCATGAAGCTGTCACGGACAAAGACCATTGTCGCCGAGAGACCGCGCAAGGGGCCTCGTTACACGCCGGTTTCAAAACGCCAGAACCGCCCGGACGCCATTTTGTGGATGGTGAGAAATCACCCAGAAGCTTCCGACGCGCAAATTTCCAAGCTTCTTGGCACGACAAAATCGACGATCCAGTCGGTGCGCGACCGGACACACTGGAATTCTCCGAACATCACGCCACAAGAACCCGTCGGCCTCGGCCTTTGCAGCCAGATCGATCTCGACAACCTTGTCCGCAAAGCGGCGGCGAAATTTGCGAAACTTCATCCGACCGTCGACGCCGGTCCATCATTGAAGCCGGCGTCGGAAACGGTGGCGCCAAAGCCCGAGGAAGAAGAACGGGAAAAGCCGATCGACCTCGACAAGGTGTTTGCCAATCTTGGCGGCGACAAGAAAGACGCCGAGGACGATGAGGATGAAGTATTCGACTTCAAGAAATCAAATTAGCCTTTATCCCCCCGTTTTTCTTCGTAATCAGCAGCGCCGCTTCTAACGAGACGTCCGCCGTCAACAAAAATGGTTTGTCCGGTAATATAGGACGCCGCCGGCGACGTCAGAAAATAAGCGGCTTCTGCAACGTCTTCCGGGTCGCCGACGCGATCTAACGGGACAGTGCTGCGTGCGGATTTCATATCGAAGTCCTTCATGTAGTCGCTCTTGATGGCGCCGAAGCCGACCGCATTGACGCGAACGCCATGCGGCGACATGGCTATCGCTGCACCCTTCGTCAGCTGATGAACGCCCCCTTGCGAGACCGCGAAAGCGACGCGATCCGCCGCAACCGTCACCGCCTCGACCGATATCAGGTTGACAATGGCGCCCTCTGGCTCCTCGCCCGTCGACGCCTCGATCTGCCGAACGAACTGACGGCATACGGCCTGGTTGACCAGAAAAGCGCCGCGTAAATTCATCTGGATCATAGCATCAAACTTGTCTTCGGTGAGTTCCAGGAATTCGCCGGAATCGACGGTAACTTCTGCGTTCACAAGCACATCGACGCGCGCGTAAGTCTCAAGCGCTTCAGCAATAATGTTGTGGACATGCAGGCGGTTTACAGTGCTGGCGGTGACGAAAACCACTTCGCCCTTCGCCTTCAATGACTCTGCGAGCGCGCGAAGCTCGTCCTCGTCCTCGTCCGCCAGCACCACCCGGTCCCCAGCATCGATGAAACGCCGAGCGCAAGCAGCGCCAATATAGGACGTGGCCCCAGTAATGATGACGGAACGATTTGTCATAAGAATGTTTCCGAACTGATTTATTCAATTTCGACGAGTGCAAAAAAAATAAGCGCCCCCCTTGCAGGCAGGCGCTCTTGTTTGATGTTGCCGCTATTCAGCCAGGCGAATGATTGTCTTGTCGAAGTCGTTCTATCTGGTCTTTGAGCTTCAACTTGAGGCGCTTTAGCTCGTGTAGTCGGATCTCATCAGGATGCGGGTGCTTCAATTCGGTGGAAAGTAAGTGGTCCAGTTCCTGGTGCCGCTGATTGAGTGACTGCAAGTGAGCTTTAAGCGCCATATTCTAACCTCCTTGGTTAGGCTGCAGACTCGGAAGTACAACACATTTCACGCCCCCTTGTCGACTAATTCCGGGGCCTAATCCGTTAACCAGTCGGCTTTGCACGCAGCTCCGAAACCAGCTAAAACGGCCGCCGCAACTATTTGAGTTTACAGTGAATTCGAGACCGCGGATCATTGTCGCCCTTACCGGCGCATCAGGCGTAATCTACGGAAAACGCTGTCTTGAGGCGCTGGCGGAGGCTGGTGTTGAAACCCACCTTGTCGTCAGCAAAGCAGCAGAGATGACGCTTGCCTACGAACTTGAAGCCAAAGTCGCCGATCTTGAGGGGATAGCGTTTGCCCGCTACGCCGCAAGCGACATCGGCGCGCCGATCTCGTCCGGCTCGTTTCAGACCGCCGGCATGATTGTCGCCCCATGCTCTGTGAAGACCATGTCGGAAATTGCAACGGGTGTGACTTCGAACCTCATCAGCCGGGCGGCCGATGTCGTCTTGAAAGAGCGCCGGCGTCTCGTCCTGATGGTGCGTGAAACGCCGTTTCACCTCGGTCACCTTCGAACGATGACATCATTGACCGAAATGGGCGCGATCATCGCGCCGCCGCTTCCATCATTTTATGTTGAGCCGAAATCGGTGTCGGACCTAGTCGACCAGTCCGTCGGTCGCGTTCTAGACCTTTTCGGAATCGATTCACCTTTGACCCGCCGTTGGGGCGAGGATCTTTCCAAAGGGTCACGCCCCTGACCGAAACAGAAAAGTTTTGGGAATGGTCGATCGCCCACTATTCAAGCCCGGGG
This sequence comes from Parvularculaceae bacterium, assembly GCA_041753055.1. Taxonomy (GTDB): domain Bacteria; phylum Pseudomonadota; class Alphaproteobacteria; order Caulobacterales; family Parvularculaceae; genus Amphiplicatus. The sequence continues at coordinate 1,411 of JBGSVH010000111.1, read as the reverse complement.
ATCGAAACGCGGCTTCTTTCGTTGCAGGACGATCATGGCCTAGACGTCAATCTGCTGTTGTGGTGCCTGTGGTGCGCCGGACGCTACGAAGCGCCACCGGAATTTGTCGTCCGCAAGGCCGTCGACCTGACGCGGCGCTGGTCGAGCGACATCACAGCGACAATCCGCAGCGTGCGCCGCGCCCTTAAGGAGCCGCCGGCGCAAGCATCCGCCGGCGCAGCGCAGGAGTTGAGAGAGAGTCTAAAAGCCGCGGAATTAATGTCGGAAAAGATAGAACAGGATATGCTCGAAGCAGTCGCGAATGCCAATCTGGCGCGACTTTCAGAGGGGTCAGGCGCCGCCGCCAGGGCGCGCAAGACGCTGGCGTCCTATGTCCGCATGACCGGCGCCGCGAAAACCCCCGGCTTCTCGGTCTCATTGCTTGAAACCCTGATCGAGCTTACCTTTCCTGCGTCCGAATCGGACGGTTCCTGCGTTGGATGAAAGATTGCATGAAGTCCGGTGACGACAATGAAAAAGAGCACGGAACGGTAGTCGAGGCCTCGCATTTCTTCGATGCGCGCGAGAGCGGATTTTCTGGCGCCAATGAAGACGCGCTGCAGGTCCGCCTGACCCTCCTCCTTCAGGAACACAGCGATCTGGATTCAGCGATCGTGGCGCTTGGCGCTTCGGCAGGTTTCGACCCGTTGGCGCTGGCGCGGCTAAAAAAGAAAAAGCTGCAACTCAAGGATATGATTAAAAAACTGCGCGATCAGATGACGCCCGACATCATTGCGTGACAGTCGCTTCAGCGACGGCGCTTTTCTTCGTACATCACTTTGTCGGCCGCTTTGAGCGCCGCTTCCGCGGTCAGGTCACCAGCAATTTCAACGACGCCGCAGGTAACGGCCACTGGCAAACCATCCGGCGCCGGTGTTGATCTGACCAGAGATGACAGTGTCTGAGCCTTGGTGTGCGCAAGATCCCGCGGCGTGTTGGTGAGAATGATTGCAAACTCATCGCCGCCAAGGCGGCCCAGGACATCGGTCTGACGGATGTTTGCGCTGATGACGTTAGCGGCGTGCGTCAGCGCGGCGTCGCCTGCGGCGTGTCCAAACTGATCATTGATTTTCTTCAGGTCGTCGAGATCGACGAACACGAGGCTGGAGGGCTGGCCATAGCGTTGCGCCAGCGCCAGCGCGCGGTTCAGTTCGCCAACAAAAGCACGGCGATTGAGGACCCCAATCAGCGGATCGGTGCTGGCGAGAGCTTCAAGTTCAGTCATTTTCTGGCGCGCCTCGCCGAGTTCGCGGCGCAGGTCCGCGACTTCCTGCATCAAGGCCGTGAGCGCCGCCCGGACGCGCGGCGTCAGCTCGCCTTCAGGAATGCCAGCGACACTGACCGCATCTACCGCCGCCGCGGCCGTCGCCGG
>JBGSVH010000110.1:0-9343 GCA_041753055.1 Parvularculaceae bacterium | reverse complement strand
GGTCTTGATATGCTGTTCGGCCGACTCTGGCGGCCCGGATTTCTGTCTCATCTTCGCTCCCTCAATGGGCTACGATGAGCCAGAAATCCTCCGTTCAGTTCATCCCGTCAAATGTCCCAAGGTTGCTGACGCCGGACATTCTTTCCCTATCGCCAATTGGCCCGCTGGCGCCCGTTACAGGAACCGAAGCGCAGATTGCGGCGGGCGTCGCAGTTTATCGCAATAATGTCCGCGCCGCCTACCTTCGAGTTCTCGCCGACATTTTCCCTGTGGTTCAGCGGCTCGTCGGCGAAGACTTTTTTCGATACCTTGCGCACGAATATTTTCACACATACACGCCGTCGAGCAGGATTGTCGCCCGCTACGGCGATGCTCTGCCAGACTTCCTGGAGAATTTTGAGCGGACGTCAAATCTTCAATATCTTCCCGATGTTGCGCGTTTTGAACTTGCCTGGCTTGGCGCCTATCATGCGGCAGAAGCTGTCTCGCTATTAGGCGCAGACATCTTCGCCGCGATCGGCGACGATCCCGATCGCGCGCGCTTTTCTGTTCACCCGTCTATGCGGCTGATCTCATCGCCCTTCCCGGTGCATTCGATTTGGGTTCATAACAGGAACCAAAATCCGGGACCGCTTAAGCTTGAGGATGCAGGCGAGCGATCGCTGCTCGTCCGCGCCGCTCACAAGGTCGAAACATCAGTTGTTTCGCGAGGCGTCTTCAAAGCGCTAATTTCGATTGCCAGCGGCGCCGCGTTCGGCGAAGCTCTTGGCCGGGCGATCGAAGCCGAGCCGGATGCGGAACTGCCCATTCTCATTGGCGCTCTCGCGACATCGGGCGTTATCACTGCGGTCTCAATGGGATCTTCGAATTAAGGAGGGGTTATGAATGCTATCACCGGACTCTACTCGGCCTTTACCGCACTTTGCGGGAAGGTCCCTTACACCATCGTCGCACTCGTCTGCCGTGTTGCGGCCGCTATCCCCTTCTGGCGTTCAGGGCAATCAAAACTCGATGGCGGAGACATCTTTGGAATAAAATACGAGCTATTTTCGCTCAAGGCGTCGAAGGTCTATTTGTTTGCGAATGAATTTGGCTTTTCTGATATGATTGCGCCAACGGCAGCTCAAATGGCGGCGCTGGGCGAAAATTTATTGCCGCCTCTGCTTTTTCTTGGCTTAATGACGCGGGTCGGCGCGCTTGGCCTTCTTGTTATGACGGCGGTGATCCAGTTCTATGTGTTCCCCGAAGAACTTCTTAATCCCAACGGAAACTGGGCTGAACATCTTCAATGGGCGGCCCCGCTCATGGTCGTCCTTCAGCGCGGACCGGGAGCAATTTCTCTGGACGGCATTCTTGGTCGATTTAGGAAGTGAGCCTGCGGCGGCATCAATCTAAGCCGACGAAATGACGATCCCATTCGCCGTTACCGCGGCTTTCATTCTGGGGTTTGCCGCACATCGGGCAGGCATTTGCACAGTTAAGGCGGTCGCAGAGATCATTACGAGCAGACGTGCATTCATGCTGGGTGCGTTCGCAAAATCATCGATTTGGATCATTTCGATCTCTGTCCTCGGATTTTCCATATTCGATTTCTCATCGACGTTCGCTCACTGGCCTCGCACGGCGTATTCAATTTTCGGAGGCATACTATTTGGCGTCGGCGCGGCCGCAAATGGCGGGTGCACCTTCTCGACACTGACGCGGCTCGGCGACGGAGACATCAATTTTGGCGCGACCGTCATCGGCTGGCCAATCGGCGCCTGGATCGAGAAGGCATTTCTTGCGCCGGCGCGTTTTGCACCGGTCCAAATTCAAGTGGATCAATTGCCAGCTGCAAGCGGCATGACGATCGCTGTAGCAACCTCCGCCGCGATCGCCTGGGTGATCTGGCAGGCGGCGGTAATCTTGCCGCCATTGATTCGAAAGAGGTCGTTCGTTCCGCTCTTGCTGGCGCCGCAATACCGATTGTCGACTGCCGCGGCGCTGATCGCTATCTGCAATCTCGTCTTATATCATGAGTTTGGGCGGTGGTCCTTTACGTCCGTCATCCTTTCAAGCGTGGCGCCGTTTAGATTTCCCGCGACAGCACCTATTGGGATTTTGTGGCTCGCGCTCGCTTTCGCACTTTTGGGGATCGTTATTTCATCTGTCCTCAGAAAATCGTTCAAGTTCCTCAAACCCGACGCGGGAAGAATCGCCGGACACGGGATTGCTGGCATGGCCATGGGTTTCGGCGCCGCGATGATTCCAGGCGGTAACGACAGTCTCATTTTATACGGCATTCCTTCGCTTTCTCCGCATGCGCTGCCTGCGTACGCGTCGATTCTTGCAGGCGTTGCCGTAACGCTTCTGACGGCCAAACGATTTGGCGGCAGCCTTCCGAGGGTCTATTGCACCGGCGATGTTTGCATGGCCCAAAACGTCGAGTCGTCCCCGCAAGTCCGAGACAATAACGCTTCTTGACGGCGATTTGTCAGTTCAATTTGCTTCATTAGCCGACCATGTCGCATTATAGTATTTCTCTGGAACGAATTCCACGCATTGGGAGCCGAAAGCAAAGTCGGTCAATGAATTGGAACAAAGCATCTGGATAATTTATCTGTGTCTTGTCGTGGCCCCCTTCATTCAGGAAGATGCGGCGGTCATCGGCGCGGCATCCATGTCAATCGCCGGGATAGGCGACAGCGCCATTGTCTTCTCACTGACCGTTATCGCCTTGACGGCAAGCGACTATTGGAAATATTGGGCCGGACGCCTTGTACGCAGCCACAGCTGGGCTCGGCATTTCGCAACGCGACCGGCGGCGTCGAATGCAGAACGCCTCGTTTCAAAGAACCTTGGCGCCGCGTTGTTGACTGCTCGATTTGTTCCTGGGACGCGTATCCCGCTCTATGTCGCATCGGGGTATTTTCGCGCAAGCTGGATCTTGTTCGCTTTTTGGGTCGCGCTTAGCGCAATCTTGTATGTTGGCGCGGCGTTCGCGCTTTTTCACGCGATTGGCTCATTCGCGGGACAATCAGCGAGAATATGGCTTCCGGTCATTTCGGTGACACTCCTGGCGGGGTTTCTCAGCGCGCGACAGTTCAACAAGAAGCGCAAGGGAAATGAGGTCGCGCCAATCGATTCAACTGCCTCAGGCAAGACCAAACTTTCGGATTCGTCTGACGCTGATCGACCGATCAATCGCGTTGGAAAGGGGTAAAATCAAGCGCCCGTTATGAGTCGAGCAACGCACTAACGAATAATTTGGAAGCAGTCGTGATCGTCCGCGATGATCACCGGACCATGATAATTCTTGGCGATCGCCTTCAAGCTCTTTCCTCGCACGTCAAGCGCTCGTTGCATGTTGTGAGAGAGAACGAGCTTCCTTGCTTTCATGCCAGCCGCCATGTCGCCAATTGACGACGGCGCGCGGTGCAGGCCTCGCGGCTGCCCTTTGGCTTCGGGTATCGCATGATGGGCGATCAAAAGCTCAGGCGCTGAACCCTCGAGCGCATCATCGAAATATTCGCTGAGCAGGCTCTGATCGCCCGCAAAGACGGCAGTTTTGGCGTCAACGGTCACCGAGAACGCAAGTGCTGGAACATCGCCGTGGTTCACCGGCAGCGCGACGACCCGAAGATCATCCTCATCGAGGATTGTGTGCGCTTGTTCCGTCACTGCATCAATTTCGGTCTGTTTGAGCAAAGGAAGACCGTTTTCGCCAGTGAGATACCCTGACAGATAGCGGTAGGCGCCGACTTCCGGGCTAAACATCGCCTCGAGAAAAGCTCCGAGCCTGGGGAAATAGGAATTCCCCGACGGCCCTGCTATCAGGAGCGGCTCTATTCGTTTCTCGAATGAGCCGCTTTTGAGGATTGCGGGCAAGTCGGCGACATGGTCCGCATGAAAATGGCTTATCAGGATGGCGTCGAGCGTCCTGAATGACGCCCCGGATTCGCCAAAACGAAGAAAAATCCCGCCGCCAGCATCGATCAGCAGGCGCGCCTTTCCGTCGGTCCAGACCAGATAGCCCGCGCTCGCCCTCCCGTCGTCAGCAAGAGGACCGCCCGATCCGAGGACCTCAACGGCGAAATGGCCCGAGCAAGCCGCTGCGTTCGCCGCTGAATGGCTTGCAAGAATAATGGCTGCAATCGCAAGAACCGCATTTTTCACTGCGTCATCTCTCCTTGTCGTGACTGGCGCGCGACGGCGGTCGGAGGTACTCCATGGTAGCTAATAAGTTGAATTGATCAACAGGACCTTCACTCACAGGAGCGTCAGATGTCAAAGTACCTTGCGCATGCGCCCGCCATCTTGCTTGCGGCCTTTCTTTTGATGATGGGTATGCAGAAATTTGGTGCAGAGAATATAATTTTTGCAACGATCGCCGAGCGCTCCGGAATTTCTCTATTCGAACCAGTGGTCAGAATGATGACAGGCGCTGGCGAGCTTGCCGCCGCCCTACTGCTGCTTTTGCCCCGAACCCGGCGCCTCGGCGCTCTCGGCGCGCTCGCGATCATTGGCGGCGCCATCGGCTTTCATCTGTCGCCCTGGCTTGGGGTCAATGTCGCCATGGCGGCGGGAGAAACCGCGACGCCCATGCTGTTCATAATGGCGTTGGGTGCTTTCGCCCTCAGCGTTGTCGTATTCTTCATGGCAAAACGTCGGGCCTGAGTACGCGGCCTTTCATGGCGATCTTGTGACAGATAATTGAGGCTTTCAAAGTGCGACCTTTTCCATCTTTGCCGGCAATACCGCATCTCACCGATGTCTATCGGCGGTTTCCAGAACACGTCAAACCGCTGCTTGTCTATCATGATCTCTTACTGCGCGGAGAAAGCCCGTTGACCGTCGGCGAGCGCGAGTTGATCGCCGCCTACGTCTCCGGGCTTAACGCCTGCACATTCTGTTTTGGCGCGCACAAGCTGTATGCGGAGGTATTCGGTTTCGACCCGGAATTGGTTGAACAGATGGTGGGAAATCTCGAAACGGCGCCCATCGACGTGAAGTTGAAGCCGTTGCTTCGCTACGCTGCGAAGCTGAAAGACCTGCCTCCAAAACTGACGCAAAGCGACGCTGACGCCGTTTACGAGGCCGGCTGGAGCGAAGAGGCGCTGTTTCGCACGATCGAAATCGCTGCGCTCTTCAACTATATGAACCGAATCATCGAGGGCGCTGGCGTTTCTTACAATTTTGCCGATAATCCGCCGAACGACGATGAAAAGGCGCAACGCCGAACACGCAACTATTCAGACTTCGGCAAAATGCTCGGCATCAACTAAAGCCGCGCCGCTCTTTTTTTACGGGTGTTGCTGCGTCTCTGGCGAGCAGCCAACGCTTTCTGACAACGGCAATTATGCAAGACGCCGCTATCAGACTTACTAGAGCAATAAAGAGAACCAAAGAATCGAAAACGACGCTTCCGGACATTCTCAACTCCTACTTCACCTGTAGGTGGTGAATTTAAAGGCTTGACGTCAGTTATTGTTATTGATGTCGCGCCTGAATTGTCCAATCAAATACGCGCACTATCGCGTGTAACTATGCACTTGCCTAACTTGTTTCTCCAATGGGCTGCAAACAGACATCCAAGACGGATTCGTCGTGCATTCAAGCAACTGTTACTTGCCCGTGAGCGTGTGTATCATGAACGTGCAGTTAAAATTATATTTTGTGGGGATCAAGGGAAATGGCTGAGCAACGCAAGCTCGCGCTGATCACAGGCGCCTCATCCGGCATCGGAGCGGCGTTTGCAATGGCGGCGGCGAGGCGCGGATTTGATGTTGCGCTAGTGGCGCGGCGCGAAGAAAGATTGCAGGTGTTGGCGCGCAATATCTGCTTGAATAACCCGGTTACCGCCCTTGTCTGGCCGGCAGACCTTTGCGATCCGAATTCGTCGACAGCGATCTGTCATTGGCTGGCGTCGAAGGAGCGGTCTGTCGATGTCCTTGTCAACAATGCCGGCTATACGATTCCAAATTCGTTTGCGAACACCGCGCTGAGAGCGCAGCTTGACTATGTTGAGCTTTCCGTCAGCGGGCCTGTGGCGCTTAGCTATCATTGTCTTAAAGGCATGCTTGAGAAAGGTTGGGGCCGCATCATCAATATGAGCTCGATCACGGCTTTTTCGTCGGGCGGCAAAGGGCACACGCTTTACCCGGCTAGCAAGGGTTTTATCGTAAAATTCTCCCAATCCCTGAATGCGGAAGTCGCTGAAAAAGGCGTTTACGTGACGGCAGTCTGTCCTGGCTTTGTCGATACGGAGTTTCAGCATGCGAATAACATGGCGGAGAAAATGGCGTCGACGCCGAAGTTGCTGAAGCAATCGCCGGAGGAAGTCGCTGAAGAAGCCTGGCGACGCAATGATAAGGGCGTTGAAGTCGTTGTTCCCGGCTTTCTTCCAAAAATCGCTGCGGCCTCGATGAAGCTCATTCCTGAACAGATCCTGACCCCGATCACGCGTAAGGCTGCGGCTAAATATTATACCGGAGATTGACATGGACGCATCACGCACAGATCGTAGTTACGATGTCGTCATCATTGGATCTGGCGCCGGCGGCGCAACGCTCGCCCAGCACCTTGCTCCAACCGGAAAATCTATCCTAATTCTTGAGCGCGGCAACCATCTGCCGATCGAAGCGGAAAACTGGGACCCAAAACAGGTCTTCATCAAGCACCGGTACAAGGCCGGCGAGAAATGGCGTGACCGCAAGGGCGGCTCGTTCTCGCCCAATATCCACTATTGGGTTGGCGGCAATACGATTTTTTACGGAGCCGCACTCTACCGATTCCGCAAGCGCGATTTCCAAGAAGTTGCGCATCACGGCGGGGGCGTGTCGCCCGCCTGGCCGATTTCCTACGCCGATCTTGCTCCTTATTACTTGGAGGCCGAGACGTTATGGGGCGTCCATGGCAAGCGCGGCGCCGACCCTACCGACGACGCCGAAGCCCCGCCCTACTCTTTGCCGCCGCTGACCCACGATCCCGAAATTGCGCGACTAAAGAGCCAATTGACGATGCTCGGCTTGCGGCCATTTGAAATGCCGGTCGCCGTCGACCGCAGTGATGCGACACCGAATAACAGCCCATGCATCCGCTGCAGGACCTGCGGCGGATATCCCTGCTTGCGCGAAGCGAAGTCAGATGGGCGCAAAATGGTGGCCCGCGCCGAAAACCATTCCAACGTCGAACTGGTTACGCAGGCGAAGGTGACAAAACTCGAGACCGACCGCACCGGCAAATCCGTTTCAGCCGTGGTCTATCAAACTCCAGACGGGGAGCGGCGGGTCAAGGGCGATATCGTCGTTCTCGCCGCTGGCGCGATCAATTCAGCGGCTGTCCTGCTCGCCTCGGCAAATAGCAAGAACGCGAACGGCCTCGCTAACGGCTCTGATCAAGTTGGCCGCAATTACATGTTTCACACTGGTTCAGCGTCGCTCACCTTCGCGCCGCCGAAAGTCGAGACAGAATTCCCGAAAACCATGGCCATCAATGACTGGTATTGGGGTGATCCCGACGGCGGATTTGACTTCCCCATGGGCCACGTACAACTCCTTGAATATCTGCATGGCGATGTCTTGCGCGGTCAGATCGGCAACAGAATTCCGTCGTGGTTGATCCCCAAGGCGTTCGCCGATGCGCTCGGCGATCGCGCGCTTGCGTTTCTAGTCATGACGGAGGATTTGCCTGAACAACGCAACCGCATCCGATTGACGCGAAACGGTCAGATCAAAGTTGACTACTGGTACAATAATCTGACCGCGCACAAGCGCCTCATTGGCCGCTTTCATCACTACATGACCAAGGCTGGGCGCATCTGCCGGTGCGTCCGCGGCTATGAAGCGCGGCTCGACGGCGTCCTTCCGATTTATGGCACAGCGCACCAATGCGGAACGTTGCGCATGGGCAATGACCCAAAATCGTCAGTTGTCAACGCCAATTGCAGGGCCCACGAAATCGACAACCTCTATGTTGCCGATACTAGCGTATTTGTTTCCAGCGCCGCCGTTAATCCGGCGCTTACTGCAATTGCAAACGCCTTGCGCGTCGGCGACATCATCAAGCAGAAACTCGTTTAAGGGGGAGACCAGCTCGCTCGCTCTATCCTCGCACCGACTCGTTTTTCTTGCCAACATTGCGAATTTAGCCGCGAGATTCTGCCCTATCATTCATTTAGTTAGAGACGTGTTTTCTTAGAGCGCCTTTGCGTCAAGACTGATATTGGGTGGCAATCGGTATGGCCGAAGAGATTGCACATGTGTTCGCCTGGAAATGCGCCAAGCGCGTTGTTCGCGCCAATGTGTCCTGTCCAGGATTTGTTTGAGCGCCGTTTGTAAAAACATCCCGGAACACGCTAGGGGACTTAGCGTCCGCGAAGGAGAGGTGATCCGATCCGTCCCGTAGGGTGAGTATGCAGATGGAGAATGCACTGTCGACATTGCGGCGATCCAGTTTTCTAGTTTGCTTGATACATCGCCAACAACACAACTACGTAATCCATTGTCGTCAATCATGGCTGGTTCATGCGATGACGCTATTGCAGCAATCGGTGACGAATTGTTGCGTGGCACACGCTGCGATCCGCTAGTGGATCGAATCTAACGCTTGGAACCCTCTTTTTCGAGCGGCGATGATTTTGTCAGGGTCAGCGGTCCATGTGAAGGGCTTTGGTCTCATGTTGTGTTCGTCGAGGAAGCGTTTGATGGCGGCTTGCAGATCGACGACGGAATGAAAGACGCCGCGTTTCAAGCGCCGTTTGGAGAGCTTTGCGAAGAAGCCTTCGACGGCGTTGAGCCAGGAGGACGAGGTTGGCGTGAAGTGGAACGTGAAGCGCTGATTCCGGTCGAGCCATTCGCGAACCTTGGGGTGTTTGTGCGCGGCGTAATTGTCGAGGATGACGTGAACCTCCTTGTCGGCGGGAACTTCGCTGTTGATGGCGTTGAGGAAGCGGATGAACTCCTGATGGCGGTGGCGCTGCATGTTGCGGCCGATGACGGTTCCGTCGAGCACGTTCAGCGCGGCGAAGAGCGTCGTCGTGCCGTTGCGCTTGTAGTCATGGGTCATCGTGCCGAGCCGGCCCTTTTTCATCGGCAGTCCGGGCTGGGTGCGGTCGAGCGCCTGGATCTGGCTCTTCTCGTCAACCGACAGAACGATCGCGTGCGCCGGCGGATCGACATAAAGACCGACGACGTCGCGGAGCTTCTCGACAAAATGCGGATCGTTCGACAGCTTGAACTGACGCCAACGATGCGGGGCGAGGCCATGCGCTTTCCAGATGCGCCGCACGGCGCTGGCGCTGACGCCGGCCGCTTCGGCCATCGCGTCCGCCGTCCAGTGGGTGATCTCGCCCGGCGGGTCGGCG
>JBGSVH010000109.1:0-7375 GCA_041753055.1 Parvularculaceae bacterium | reverse complement strand
CAGCAGCGCGTTCACCTTGTGGTTGATCGGCGCCGGACGGCGCCGCTTCGGCCGGCTCGGTCGTCGCGGGCGCATTCGCGTCATTCGCGTCGCCGCGCGATTCGGGCTGACGCTGGTCGCGCTGATCGCCGATTGACGGCTGATCGCCATCAACCTCGCTGTCGCTGTCGCCAGACTGATCGGCGGGTTGAGCGTGCGGCCCCTGGATGGAGCGCAGGACGCGAAAATAGTGCTCTGCGTGCTGAAGGTAGTTTTCAGTCTTGACGCGATCGCCGCTCGACGTCGCATCGCGGGCGAGCGCGACATATTTGTCGTAAATCTGTTGCGCGGTGCCGCGGATCCGGACATCCGGCCCGTTCGAGTCGAGCGCCCGATTGGGATTGGCGCCTTGCCTGCGGCGCTGGTGATTATTGCGTCCGCGCTTATTAAAATGATTATTCATAGATGATTTTTCTTCGATCCGTTTTTTCGATTGTTGCGGCATCCGCCGCTTCGGTTATTGCGGCGCTCGCCGCGATGGTCGCGCAACACCGCACCATGCGGACTAATAAGTCCGCCGCCGGCCATTTCATGCGCTCTTGTTATTCGCTTCGCACCCCGCAGCGCTGTTGCTGCTTATCGGCTGTCGTCGCCAGTTAAGCCGTCTCTTTGGAATTGCCGGGGGTCGTGCGCCGCATATCGCCAAGGCGCTTAACCCCTCAAAGCGCAGTCTAGCGACCGGCGCTTACAATTCAATACCTAATTCGCCGCGACCGCGAGGTCAATAACCAGGGCGCGGGGCCGGCCGGAAAGGTCACTTTCAACGGCAATCCGGGCGGCGGGGAACGCGTTTGTTGCGAGTTTGTTAACCGCGGCCGCCTGCCCTTCCCCGAATTCAAGAATCATCAGGCCGCCTTCAGCTAAAAAGGGCGGCGCGCGTTCAAGGATCGCCCGGAAGGCGCCGAGCCCGTCCATACCCGCAAAAAGGGCGAGAGGGCTTTCAAAATCGCGCACCTCACGCGGAAGCGTTTCCAGATCGACGGTCCTGATATAGGGCGGATTTGAGATGATGAGGTCGAAATCGCCGGCGATCCCGTCAAACCAGTCCCCGCAATGCGCGCGCGCGCGGCGCGAAAAGCCAAGCCGGTGAATATTGCGGGCAGTCAACGCGGCGGCGTCGGGGTTGAGATCGACAGCGAGACCTTCCGCCGCAGGATAAGCGCTCAGCAAGGCGCAGATGAGGGCGCCGGACCCGCAGCCAAGATCGAGAATGCGCAAGGGCGCTGTCGCTGCACGGCGCTGGATCGCAGCCTCGATCAGTGTTTCGCTGTCAGTCCGCGGCGTCAAAATGCCTGGCGCAACCTCGATATCAAGCGACCAGAATTCGCGGCGGCCGGTGATGTGGGCGACCGGTTCGTCGCGTTCGCGCCGCTCGACCATGACGAGGAAGCGCGCAAGCGCGCCTGCATCAACGACGGTACCGCTTTCAACGATCAGCCCGCTGTCATCGAGCGCGAACGCCGCCTTCGCCAGGACGCGCGCGTCAATCACCGGCGTCGGTGACGAGGTAAACCGCGCCGCAGCCCAGCGGATGAGCGCATCAAGCCGCGGCAGGTGCGGGCGGTCAGGCATTCGCCTCAAGCGCCGAAAGGCGATCAGCGCGATCCTGCGACGTCAGCGCATCGACAAGCTGGCCAAGCCCGTCCCCCCTGATGACTTCATCAAGATTGTAAAGCGTCAGATTGATGCGGTGATCGGTGACGCGGCTTTGCGGAAAATTGTAGGTGCGGATGCGCTCGGAGCGATCGCCGGAACCGACCATGCCCTTGCGCGCCGCCGAACGTTCCGCATCAACGCGCGCGCGCTCGGCGTCATAAAGGCGCGCGCGCAGGATCAGCATCGCCTTGGCGCGGTTCTTGTGCTGCGACTTTTCGTCCTGCTGGCTCACCGAAACGCCGGTCGGAAGGTGCGTGATCCGGACCGCCGAGTCGGTTGTGTTGACGGATTGGCCGCCGGGACCGGAGGCGCGAAAGACGTCAATGCGCAAATCCGATTCCTTGATGTCGATATCGACATCTTCGGGTTCCGGTAGCACCGCAACCGTCGCAGCCGAGGTGTGAACGCGCCCTTGCGCTTCGGTTTCGGGGACACGCTGCACACGGTGAACGCCCGCTTCGAATTTCATCCGCGCGTAAACGCCGTCGCCTTTGATTGACGCTGAGATTTCCTTGTAGCCGCCCTTTTCCGCGTCGGACGCCGACAGGACTTCAACCCGCCATCCCTGCAACGAGGCGTAACGTTGATACATCTTGAAGAGATCGCCGGCGAACAGCGCCGCCTCCTCGCCACCGGTGCCGGCCCTGACTTCGAGGATGACCGAGGAATCGTCCGCCTTATCCTTTGGCAGCAGCATCAATTGCAGGTCGTGTTCGACCGCCGGAGCTTTTTCCTTCAGCTCCTGCAATTCGTCATAGGCCATATCGGCCATGTCCTTGTCTGCGCCCTTTGACAGCTCTTCGAGCTCCTCCATCTGACGGCGAATTGACGACAACTCTCGCGCCTTGTCAGCGACCGGCTTCAACTCGCCATGCTCCTTCGACAGGCGAACGATTTCGTCGCCCTTCGTCGCCGACGACATCGCCGCTTCGACTTTCTCGAATTTGGCGATGAGGGCGTCGATTTTGTCCGGGGGTATCATGCTGATTTTTCGGCTCCGGGCACCTTCGCGGCCGATTCCGCCTCGCTTACGACATCGTCCATGATTTTCCGGAAATCCGGTTCATAGCCGTCACCGCGGTGGGTCCGCCACCATTTCCGCGCGATCGCACTTCCCATGAAACTGGACATTCCGCGCCTCGACAGGGCGAACTGCGTGTCTTCGACAAGACCGCGATGGCGCAAAGAGTAGGCGGCCTGCAGGACGCCAACCTGCGTATGCATGTGAAAGGCGATGCGCGTCACGTCTTCGCGCGAGAGTCTCGCCGACGGGTCGAAGACCCGCGTCATGAACGCCGCTTTGTCCTCGGAATCAACCGCGGACTGGTTCATCGCGCCAGCGGCCATCCACCAGTTGAGCGTGAGTTCGGCGCGCGCAATCTTATTGGTCTGGTGCGCTTGCCAGAGAATGGCGAACAGCGTCGCGACGATGACAATCACCGCGACGATCTGGCTGATATAATACAGGACTTCGACGGTCATGGCGTCATCTCCGACGCGCCTTCGGGCGCCGCTGGCTTGTCGAATTCCTCCGCGATGTTGTCAATCAGGGCGCGGAACTTCGGGTCGTAACTGTATTCGCGGCGGGCGCGCCACCATTTCCGGACGCGCGGGCTTTGCATGTATAGACGGGTTATGCCCTCTCCCCGCTTATAGGCGGCGTGTTCGATTAGGCCGCGCTGCATCAGCATATAAGCGCCCTCATGCATGCCGATCGCAAGGCCCATGAGGTTGCCGAACCGGAGTTTTTCCGCTTCCGTGAGCGCCGCCTCGCCGAACAGGGCGCGTTGCATGAAGTCGGCCTTCTCCGGCGAATCGACAAGCGAATAATGCGTTTGACCCGATTGGATCCAGCTCGACAGCGTCATTTCCGACCGCGCAATGCGGTTCGTCTGCCATCCCTGATAGAGGATCGCGAATAACGTCAGGATAATGACGACGACGGCGACCGTCTGGCCGATGTAATAAATGTTTTCGAGGATCATGCCCCCTTCCTCGCCGGCAGGGCGTCGACATAGGCTCGGAATTCCGCGCAGAATCCGAACGGGTTTTCGGTCCACCAGTCCTGAACGCCGCGTGCGGCGAGAATCGCCGCCATGCCGCTTTCCTCCGCCTGCAACACGCCCCTGTCGCCGGCGCCGAGGCGGGCCTGAATGAACATCGTCTCGCAGACATGAAAATAGGCGCGCGCAATTGAATCGAAACGCCAGCGGTCTTCCTCGGAAAGCGACTGCCGGTCGCGCAGGCCGGAAAGCCAGATTACGGTCAGATCGGCGTTCTCGGCGAACATGCGGTTGATCTCGTTGAGCGCCGTTGAAACCGCGCCGTGCGAGGCGGCGCGCGTCGCATTCGTATTCTGGCGTATCTGCACGCCGACGAAAACGAGCGACAGGACGAGCGCGACGACGGCGATCGTTTGGCCGATGTAGTAGACGTCTTCGAGAGTCATTGGCCTGCCTGCTCCCGGACGCGGGTCAAGGCTTCCTGCGGCGACGTCAGGCCGTGCAAGTAGTCGGATTGGCTTTCTTCAAACTGAGCGTCGAGGAACGATTGAAAAACCGGCTTGTAGAAGCGCCGTGCGACAGCCCATATTGTTCGCGCGCCGGCCCCGTTCAATGCGGCCCTCAGCTGCACCAGATGAGCGTTCCACATCTCGTCGTCCACGCAGCCGTCGAGGTATTGCGCATGCAAGGCTTCCCAGGTCCGCCAATAAGCGTTCCGCAGCGAGCCGTATCGCATCAGCTCTTCCTCCGTAAGTTGAGCGAGATCCTTGTTTCCGCGGACCCACAGGTCAGCCAAACCGGGCACTTCCGCGATCGCCTGCGTCATTTTCTTTAGGCTCTCGATCTGGTCGCGCGTCGCCGCCGATGCGCCAACCGGTTCGCTTGGCGCATTTGAACCATCAACATGATCAATGTTCCGAGGATCGCGAACACCGCGATCGTCTGGCCCACATAATAGATGTTTTCGAGGGTCATGTTCGATCCGATTCAGGTGCGGCCAGCGCCGCTGCTGCGCCGGGGTGCAGTTTCGCAAGCTGCGCATCGACATGGCTGCAATACTTCTGTTCGAAAAACCCAAGTCGGCGAAAGCGCTGCCACTCGCGCGCGAATACCGGCGCCGTGAGATACCAGGCGGTGTTTCGATCGAAGACCTCAAGCGTTCGCCGATCGATCAATCCTTCGCTGTGAGCCAGATAAGCGTCGGCGTGCGCCGTCACCGTCAGATTGAAATAAATCAGGATTTGCGTCGCCTCGACCGGCGCCAGCTCCGACCTTTCGAACATGACCTTGCGAAAGGCCGCGGCGAGTTCTTTGTTCGTCATCAATTGCCGCATCGTGCCGGCGAAACTGTCGGAAACGCGCTGAGACATGTCCATGCGCGCAATCTTATTGGCCTGTCGCTGCTGCGTGTAGATCGCTACAAGCGAGCCAAGAATAGCGACAACTGCAACCGTCTGGCCGACGTAATAGATGTTTTCAAGGGTCATGGCGTCGTATCATCGTCGTTGATGAGGCTTTGGACAAATGCGGCGAAACGCGGCGCGCGTTGCCCGTAGGAGTCCATTTCCGCCATCATCTTGCGAAAACCCGGCTGCTGCAGCCAGCGCCGATAGGTCTCCTTGACGAGATTGAACTGGTCGTCGCTCAGGAGCCCGTCGCGATGTTGGGTGAAAACGTCCAGCATGACGCCGCTCTGCGCGAGGCACTGCAAATAAAATTGGCGATCCATCACCGCCTCGGGCGTCGGCTCGCCGCCATTGCCCCGGATATAGGCCGCACATTTGTCGGCGTCCGAAAAGCCGATCATTTGCGCCATTAGCCGATCGACGCGTGCAGACTGGATTTGCGCGCGCGCATGCTTGGTATTCTGTCGGATTTGAAACCCGACGAACAGGAGCGACCCGACAAGCGCGACAACCGCGATCGTTTGGCCGATGTAGTAGATGTTTTCGAGGGTCATGACGGAGCCTTTGAGGCTGTTTTATACCAATCGGGAACGCAACATCCGGCTAAACAAAAAGCGCGCGGGAGCATCCCGCGCGCATGACCATTCGACGAGCCTCGCTACTCGACCGCGACGCTTTCCTTGTCCTCGCGAGCCTTGATTTCGGCGGCTTTCTTTTCGACCAGCTCAACAAGGTGATCAAGGATTTTGTCATTGTCGAGCCGGTGATGCGGTTCGCCGTCGAGATAGACCTGTCCGTGCTCCTTCCCGGCGCCGCCGCCGGTGAAGCCGATATCGGTCTCGCGCGCCTCGCCCGGGCCGTTGACGACGCAGCCGATGATCGACAGCGACATTGGCGTCGTAATATGCGCCAGTCGCTTTTCCATTTTTTCGACGGTGTCGATGACGTTGAAGCCCTGCCGCGCGCAGGAGGGGCAGGAGATGACGTTGACGCCGCGATGGCGCAGCCCGAGCGATTTCAGGATATCGAAGCCAACCTTGATTTCCTCGACCGGGTCGGCGGAAAGCGAGACGCGGATGGTGTCGCCGATACCCGCCCAGAGGAGGTTTCCCATGCCGATCGCGGATTTGACCGACCCGATGCGCAATCCTCCGGCTTCGGTAACGCCAAGATGCAAGGGGCAATCGATCGCGTCGGCCAGCGCATGATAGGCGGCGACAGTCAGGAAGACGTCCGACGCCTTCACTGAAATCTTGAATTCGTGAAAGTCATTGTCCTGAAGGATGCGCGCATGATCAAGCGCGCTTTCGACCATCGCTTCCGGGCATGGCTCGCCATATTTGTCGAGAAGGTCTTTTTCGAGACTGCCGCCATTGACGCCGATGCGCATCGAGCAGCCGTGATCCTTCGCCGCTTTGATGACCTCGCGCACGCGGTCGGCCGAACCGATATTGCCGGGATTGATCCTGAGGCACGCGGCGCCCGCGACCGCGGCTTCAATGCCGCGCTTATAATGAAAGTGGATGTCGGCGACGATCGGCACCGGCACGTTTTTGCAGATCTCTTTTAGCGCCGCCGTCGATTCAACATCCGGGCACGAGACGCGGACAATGTCGGCGCCGGCTTCAGCGATCTCGTTGACCTGCCGGATCGTCGCCTGCGCGTCCGAGGTCAGCGTATTGGTCATTGACTGCACCGCGATCGGCGCGTCGCCGCCGACCGGCACCTTGCCGACCATGATCTGTCTCGATTTGCGGCGCGCGATATCGCGCCAGGGACGTAACGACATGATGACTTCCTCGGGGCTGGCCTTGGCGATGCTAAAGCCGGGTTCCGGCGTTATTGCGGCCGCCGCAGCGCCAAGGCCCGCTTTTGCGCAATTATCGCCGAAAAATCAACGCGCCGGTGCGGCGCCCCTAGGACGGGCGCTCAAAGCGCATGCTCGCCTGCTGCTCGAAGGCCGGACGGGTCTCGCCGTCGATCGTACGCGGAGAAAAAGTCCAACGCTTCAACGCATTGAGCGCGGCCCGGTTAAAACAAGGGTTGGTCGAGGCGACAACGCGCTCGCTGACGACCGCCCCGGTCGGCGTAATCGTGAAGGCAAGATCGACGGTTTCAAGCGGGGCCGCCCCGGTCTCGCAACCGGGCGGATAGACCGGTTCGATCCGGTCGATGATCGCCGCTTCAATAACAACCGGCAGCGGGGGCGCGGCGCCCGGATCAAAGGCGGGCGCCTCGGCGGCAACCGCGTCAACGTTGACCGGCGCGGGC
>JBGSVH010000108.1:0-20721 GCA_041753055.1 Parvularculaceae bacterium | reverse complement strand
CGTTGCAGGCGCCGCCGCCGGAACCTGTCGCGTTGCGGCGGCGCATGGCGGACGTCTATAGCGTTGATGAAGCGCAGGTGCTGGTCGTTCGAGGCGTGTTGCACGGCGCTGAGATCGTCATGCGCGCCGTCGCCGCGGCGGGAAGAGCGGAAATCGTCGGTGAACCGTCGGCCGAGATGTTACGGCTTGCTGCGATTGCGCGCGTGTCAATTGCGGCGCGTCCCAGCGCCTTGACGGGCGCGTTGTTTGCGGCGCCGGCTGCGAGCAGCACGGCGGTAGACCGCGCAGCGGAAATCGCTCCGGCGCTTCTCGTCCTTGACGAAAGCATGATCGAGGCGGGGCCCCTTCCGTCAGCGGCGGTGCTGACAGCGTCCTGCGAAAACCTCGTGGTCATTCGCAGTCTTGAATATCTCTATGGTCTTGCGGGCGCGCCGTGCGGCGCAATCATCGCCTCGCCTCGGCTGATTAAGAGATTCAACGCCCTGCTTGACCCTGCGGCGATTGCAACGCCGGTCGCAAAGCTGGCCATGGATGCGCTCGACCCGACCCGCATGCCGCAAATGGTCGCACGAGCGGCGATGCTGACGCATGAAATGATCCGGATGGCGGAAGCGCTCCAAACTTCATCGCTGGTCAGCGCCGTTATGACGGCGCCAGGAGGCGTTGTTGTTACCGTGATCGATGCGGTTCAGATAGCCCAGCGGCTGAGGCTGTTCAATGTCGTGGCGGAAGAGCGCGCAGACGGTCTTGTTTTTCTGCCGCTTGGGTCGGCGGCGGAAAATGACCTGCTGCTTGCGGCACTTGGGGTTGCGGGCGCCGCCCGCGCCGCCCGCAGGGGTGAGGTTGTCCGCGAGAGTTTTGAAACACGCATTGTTGCAAGTGTCGATCTCGACAAACCGGGACAGAGCGCCATCGAAACGGGGGTCGGTTTTTTCGACCACATGCTGGCGCAGATCGCGACGCATGCGGGGATCTCTGTGACACTTAACTGCGCTGGCGACCTGGAGGTTGATACGCACCACACAATTGAGGATTGCGCGATCGCCCTCGGGCAGTCGCTGTCGGTGGCGCTGGGCGACCGGCGCGGGATTGCGCGCTTCGGTTTCCTGTTGCCGATGGATGAAGCCGAGGCGAAAGTCTCTGTCGATCTTTGCGGGCGACCTTATCTCGTTTTTGACGGTCAATTTTCCGCGCCGTTCATTGGCGAATACCCGACCGAGATGACCGAGCATGTGTTCCGGTCGCTGTCGCAAAGCCTAAATGCGGCAATCCATGTTTCCGTTACCGGCGAGAACGACCATCACAAGACGGAGGCCTGTTTCAAGGCGTTTGGCCGCGCGTTGCGTCAGGCGGTTGCCATTGAGAGCGATGAAACACGCTCGACAAAAGGCTTCATCCTGTGACTGTCGCAGTTGTCAATCTTGGCGTCGGTAACACGGCGTCGGTGATGTTCGCGCTCGAACGGCTCGGCGCGCGCGCGCGGCTGACGGCGGATGCGGACGAAATCGCCGAAGCCGACCGCGTCATTCTTCCGGGCGTTGGCGCTGCAGCCTATGCGATGGCGCGCATCGACGAAGGCGGCCTGCGCCAATGTCTTGTGAGGTTTCCGCGGCCGCTGCTGGGGATTTGTCTCGGGCAGCAATTGCTGTTCGATAGAAGCGAGGAAGGGAACGCTGCCGGATTGGGCCTGCTTGCCGGGAACGTCACCAAACTTGCGCCGCCCAAAGGCGAGCCGTCACCGCATATGGGCTGGAATCAACTCGAAGTGAAGCGCAGCAGCCCGCTGCTGGAGGGCGTCAGGAGCGGCGACTATGTGTATTTCGTCCACGGATTTATTTGCCCGGTGACGAATGACAGCATCGCTGTCAGCAATTATGGCGCGCTCTTTGCGTCGATGGTCGGCGCCGGAGCAATCTTTGGCTGCCAGTTTCACCCGGAGCGGTCGGGGCCCGTTGGCGCCCGCATTTTGAACAATTTTCTGGCGTTGCCATGCTGATCATTCCGGCGATCGACCTGATTGAAGGACGCTGCGTTCGGCTTCTGCAGGGCCGCTTTGATCAGGCGACGGTTTATGGCGATCCGTTCGAGCAGTTGGCGGCATTCGAAGCGGCGGGCGCTGAATGGGTCCACATTGTCGATCTCGATGGGGCCAAAGACGGCGCGCGCCGCCAGACAAGCCTTGCCGGAAGGCTGTCCGCCGCCAGCGGCGTAAAGATTCAGTGTGGCGGCGGCGTCAGACGCAAGGACGATCTGGCTGCGTTGTTCGATGCGGGCGTAGCGCGGGTGGTGATTGGGTCGACGGCGGTAAAGCAGCCCGAAGAAGTGCGCCATTGGATCGAAGAGTTTGGCGCTGACAAAATCTGTTGCGCCTTTGACGTCCGGATTGAAGAAAAAGGCGCGGCGGCGGTTGCAACGCATGGATGGAAGGAAACCGGCGAGACCAGTCTTGGCGATGCGCTCGCCTGTTACCCGGCTGGCGCGCTGAAACACATACTCGTCACCGATATTTCTCGGGATGGCGCGCTGTCCGGACCCAATGTCGCGCTGACTGCGCGATTAGTCAAAGATCGTGGCGATCTTGAGATCCAGGCTTCCGGCGGCGTATCGTCGCTCGCCGATCTTGGCGCATTGCGGGCAGCCGGCGCGGCCGGCGCGATTGTCGGCAAGGCGCTCTATGAAGCGCGCTTTACGCTGGAGGACGCTCTTGCTGGCTAAGCGCATCATCGCCTGCCTCGACGTCAAGGACGGCCGCGTCGTCAAGGGCGTCCGGTTCGAGGCGCACGCCGATATGGGCGATCCTGTTGAACTCGCGGCGCGCTACGCGACTGAGGGCGCCGATGAAATCGTCATCTATGATATCGCCGCGTCCGCGGAAAGTCGGACGCTCGATTATGCTTGGCTGAAAAATGTCGCGCGCGCCCTCGATATTCCGCTTGCGGTTGCGGGCGGCGTCAAGACAGTGGCGCAGGCGATTGCGTGTCTTGAAAGCGGCGCCGACAAAGTTTCAATCAATTCGCCAGCGCTTGCAACGCCGGCGTTGATTTCGGAAATCGCCAGGGCGGCCGGCTCGCAATGCGTCGTCGTCGGCGCTGACAGCCGCAGGGTCGACGGCGACTGGCGGATTTTTCAGTACACGGGCGACGCCCGCACAATCCGCGCGACTGAAAAGCGGACGCTCGACTGGATTGTCGAAGCAGCCGACCGGGGCGCCGGCGAGATAGTGCTGAATTGCATGGACAGCGATGGCGTCCGCTCCGGGTTTGATATCGAGCAATTGTACGCGGCGCGAACGCGCCTTTCAATTCCGCTGGTTGCCTCCGGCGGCGCCGGCGCCGCCAGTCATTTTGTTGACGTTTTCGAAAAAGCCGATGTTTCCGGCGCGCTGGCGGCAAGCATTTTTCACGCCCGCACCGTCCGCATCGAGGATGTGAAGGAAACGGTGCGGGATGCCGGTATTGAGGTGCGATTATGAGTTTTTCTGCGGCGGCTGTTGACTTCGATAAGTGCGGCGGTCTGGTTCCGGCGATTGTTCAAGATTGCAAGACCCTGCAAGTCCTGATGCTTGCATGGTTGAACCGCGCGGCGCTCGACGAGACGCTGGAGAGTGGCGAGGCGACATTTTTTTCGCGGTCACGCGGTGAACGCTGGCGTAAGGGCGAAAAATCCGGAAACTGCCTGAAGGTTAAGTCGATCACACGCGATTGCGACGGCGATACCCTGCTGATTGCAGTCGAACCGATGGGTCCTGCCTGCCATCTCGGGACAACGAGCTGTTTTGGCGCCGATGTCGCGCCGGGCGTAGGCCGTCTCGGTGCGCTTGAGCGCACGATTATCCGGCGCGCGTCGGCGTCGCGCGGCGAAAGCGCAACAGCGCGTCTTTTCGCATCAGGGATCAAGCGGATTGCGCAAAAGGTGGGGGAAGAAGGCGTTGAGTGTGCGCTCGCCGGCGCTGCGGGAGACAGGGAGGAATTATGCAACGAGGCGGCGGATCTATTCTATCACATGATAGTCCTGTTACACTCGCGCGGCGCGAGCGTGAATGATGTCATGGACGTGCTCGCCGCTCGTAGCCTTGGTGAATCAAAATGACCGCGTTGACGCCCAAAAAAGGGGTGATGGACATTCCGCTCTACACGCCCGGCCGGGCGACGCAGAATGGCGTCCGCAACCCGATCAAGCTGAGCGCCAATGAAAACGCTCTTGGGTGCAGTCCCAAGGCGCGTCAAGCTTATCTCAACGAGGCCGCCAATCTCAATCTTTATCCGGACATGCGCGCCGAGAGCTTGCGCGCGGCGATTGGCGCGAAGTTTACACTTGAGCCGCAACAATTGATTTTCGGTGTTGGATCGGACGAGCTTTTTGCGCTTGCCTGCCACACTTATCTCAATCCTGGCGACAATATTGTTCAGCCGGAATTCGGGTTTGCCGCCTGGGCGATTGTTGCGCAGGCCGCTGGCGGCATCGTCAGGTCGGCGCCAGAGGCGAATTTCCACGTCGATGTCGACGCGCTTCTCGACGCGGTCGACGCGCGCACCCGCATTGTCTTCATCGCCAATCCGGCAAATCCGACCGGCACCGTAATTCCGTTTGCGGAGATAAAGCGGTTTCACGCCACGCTGCGCCCGGACGTGCTGCTGGTGCTGGACGGCGCTTATGCAGAATTCAATGCGAGCGAAGGGGCAGCATTGGAAGAACTAGCGCTTGCGCAGTCCGCTGATAATGTTCTGGTGACGCGCACGTTCTCCAAGCTTTATGGACTGGCCTCGCTTCGGCTTGGATGGGGCTTTGGCGCACCGTCACTGATCGGCGC
Source organism: Parvularculaceae bacterium (assembly GCA_041753055.1). Lineage (GTDB taxonomy): Bacteria > Pseudomonadota > Alphaproteobacteria > Caulobacterales > Parvularculaceae > Amphiplicatus. The sequence continues at coordinate 15,911 of JBGSVH010000108.1, read as the reverse complement.
GCTCGAACGGATTCGCTTGCCGTTCAACACGACAAGAGCCGCGCAGGTGGCCGCGGCCGCGGCGCTCGCTGATACGGATTTTACTCAACGTTCAATTCGCCATGTCGAGCAGGAGCGTGGGGCGCTGACGAAGTTTTTTCAAAAGCGTGGTTTTGATGTGATCCCCTCCGCCGCAAATTTTCTGACCATCCGGGTTGACCGCAGCCCGACGGTCAGCGCGGATGGCATGGCGCTGCGCCTCGCCGAAGACGGAATTCTCGTGCGCGGTCTTCGCAATTACGGGCTTCCGGATTGCCTGCGCATCACGATCGGTACGACGGCGGACCTTGAACGGTTGCGAGCGGCGGTGACGCGTTTTCCGGCCGTCTGATCTGATCGGAGCGGCAATCTGGCCGCTGAACCCGCATGGACCGGCCGGTCAATAGCCGATAACACTGCGGTGATGACTATTTGGGACACATCGCGCCATGAGCAAAAATGTCGAGCGATTTGACGCTTGGATTCGCAAGCCATTCGTTGATTTCAATTCGGAACTGGAGGAATTGTATTTCGTCCAGCCTGATAGGGCAAATGTCGACAAGATCGGCGATGACATCAAGAACGCCATCTTTGAAGAGGGCCGACGTTTTGTCACGGCGTTGCGCGACGAGGGCAACACCGATGAGGGCTTTGACCGGGCGTTTGACGTTCTCGGCGACCTCGGGCTCTGGCTCGCAGCGTTGCGCCGCCACGAATTGACCAATCCCGCGCGAGAAGAAAAGTCGCCATTTTTTGAAGCTTCGGCGCTCGGCATGCATATTGGCGCTTCGGTCGGCGTTGTCCCGAGATTTGCGACAAGCCATCTGTCGACGCACAACACCGCGGTTAATGGAAAGCCGAAGTCCTTTACGTGGCTTAAAGACGAAAAGCTTTTTCTCGACTACAACACGCGCGGCATCTTTGCCTATAAACGCGCAGCAGATGCACTAATGCGTATTGTGCCGCTGGGGATTTCACATCCGGTTTCGCACACGCTGTTTGATGATGCGCACAAGGCGCTTGAAGATGTTGCGAAGTGGAATAATGCGCTCTTCACCCAGCTTGAAATCGATCGCTTTTTCTTCAGTGTTCGGCCGTATTACAAACCCTATCGCGTCGGGCGTCACGAATATCGCGGCGCCAATGCAGGCGACTTTTCGGGGATCAATGAAATCGATCTGCTGACGGGCCTCTGTCGGGCAAATGATCCCTATTATTCACAATTGCTCGTCGACAAGATGCTATTCATGCGTCCGGAGGACCAAGCGTCATTGCGCGACTGCATGCGGCGTCGGAATTTCCTCGATATGTTTCTCGATGCGTTGCCAGTGTCAAAGAAGGAACCATGGTTCAAGGAGAACGCGGCGGCCTTTATAGCGGTCTGCGAGGCGCATGGCCGAGCCGCCGCGCAACATCATGACCAGCTTGTGGCGCGGTTCATCGAAAAGCCGTCTGTCGCGCTTGATCAGTCAAAACTGGCGCAAGTGACAGCATCCGGTCCCCCTCTGCCTGTATTGCTGCGTTCGCTCGCCGTCCTTCGTGACCTGAGATTGGCGGCGGCGCGCGATGATATCGCAACGCGCCACGCGGATCTCGGACGGTTGAAAGCGGCGCTCGCCTAACCGGCCAAAACATCGGCCAGCGCTTCGCAAACATGGCCAACATTGCCCGCGTTGACGCCGCAGAGGTTTGCGCGGCCGGTGCCGGCGACATAAACGCCATGACGTTCGCGCAGCGCAAGGACTTGCGGTTCGGTCATCGGCAGCAGTGAGAACATACCATTCTGCCGGGCGATATACTGAAGCCGGTCGCCAAGCTGGTGTTCGGTCGCGGTTTTCGTCAGCAGCACGCGATTTGCGATCACCGTTGTTCGCATCGCTTCAAGTTCGTCGCGCCACAGGCGATCCAAATCCGGCGTCGACAAAATGTCAGTAACAAGGAGACCGCCATGGGCCGGCGGCATTGAATAAATCTGCCGGGCGACATTGAGGACATGGCTCTTCATCGCCCCCGTGCGCTCGGCGCTGGCGCCGACCAGGATAAGAGCGCCAGTGCGCTCGCGATAGAGGCCGAAATTCTTCGAGCAGGAATAGGAAACAAGAAATTCGGGCGCTTTCTCTGCAAGCCTGCGGACAAGATAGCTGTCCTCGTCGAGACCGGCGGCAAATCCGTGATAGGCGAAATCGACAAAGGGCAGGAAGCCCTTGGAGACGGCAAGGTCGACAATTGCGTCAATCTCGGCGCGGCTCAAATCGGCGCCGGTCGGATTGTGGCACCCGCCATGAAGCAACAGCGCATCGGTAGGGCCAAGTCGTGACGCCGCATCATGAAAGGCATCGAAATCGACGCCGCCCGATCTGGCGTCATAGTAAGGCGCCATCGAGATTTTCAGTTCCGCGGTGGACAAGAGTGGCTGGTGGTTCGCCCAGGTTGGCGAACCGATTGTTATCGAATTAGCGCCCGCCCGTTTCAAAAGGTCCGCGCCAACCCGCAAAGCGCCGCATCCGCCCGGTGTTTGAACAATAGCGCAGCGCTCCGCGCCGATAGCCCCACCAACGACCAGCTTGCGGATGGCGTCGGCAAATCCGGGTGCGCCTTCCGGCGACAGATAGACTTTCGACGTCTCGCGCTCGATCAGCCGGCGCTGGGCCTCGGCGACCGCCGCCATCACCGGTGTATTGTTGTCCGGCGTCTTGAAGACGCCAACACCGAGGTCAATTTTTGCGGTGCGCTTGTCCTCATTGAAGAGCTTTGTCAGTCCGAGAAGAGCGTCAGGAGGCAAGGCGGCGAGATCGGCAAACATGAGTTCGGTCTTTCTTCAGGCGGCGGCAGCGGTGCCGCCCTCATTAAAGGATCTTGTCAGGGACGAAAACTGGATTTCGGCCTTTTCGATTGCGGCAAGTTTGACCGGGCCATAGCCGCGGATTTCATCTGGAAGGCGTGCGATGGCAATGGCGGCTTCGAGATTGCCGGCGTCAAGCCTGGTCGCGATATCGGCGATGCGAGTCTTGTAGTCGGCAATCATTTTGCGTTCGAGACGCCGTTCTTCGGTGGCGCCAAAGGGATCAAAGGGGCTGCCGCGTAAAAAGCGCAACCGCCTCAACACCGATAGTGCGCCATACATCCACGGGCCGAAAACTGACTTTAACGGGCGGCCCTGATCGTCAATGCCGCGGTTGAAGATCGGCGGCGCCATGTGAAACCTGATCCGGTAGTCTCCGGAGAACTCGCCGGCAATTTTCTTTTTGAACGACCCGTCCGTGTATAAACGCGCGACCTCATATTCGTCCTTGTAAGCCATTAATTTGAACAGGTTCCGGGCCGTTGCAAGCGTGAATTCGTTGCCGCCGTCGATGGTTGCAACCTGTCTTTCAATTGACGCCACAAAGCCGGCATAGTCTTTTGCATAACCTTGATTTTGATAGGCGGTCAAAAATTTCGCGCGGCGCGCGACTATTTCGTGAAGCGTTTGGTCGGCTGCGGGCGTGTCGCCAAGACCGGCGGAGCGATGAACAATTTCCGCTTCGACCGCCGCCGCGCGACCGAGGTCAAAGGCGGCGTTGTTTTTTTCAATCGCAACGCCGTTAAGCTCGATCGCACGGCGAAGCGCGGACAGGCTGACCGGAACAAGGCCGCGCTGCCATGCGAAGCCAAGCAGGAACATGTTCGAAAAAACAGTGTCGCCGAGTAGCCGCAAGGCGATTTCGGTCGCGTCAACGGTATCGACATTGTCTGCGCCACACGCTGCCCGCAAGGATCTGATTCGTTGATGCGCCGCAAAATCGATATTGCGATCGCGCAGGAAATCCGCCGTCGGCATGATATCGGTATTGGCGACGGCGCGCGTGTGCGACGCCTGCATCACGCCGAGGGAGCGCGGGTCGGTGGCGACGACGAGGTCGCAGGCGATAATTGCTTCGGCTTCGCCGGGATCAATCCGCACCTGGTTGAGCGCGGCGGGTGTTTCGCCAAGGCGCACATAGGAAAGGACCGATCCGCCTTTTTGCGCAAAGCCCATGAAATCGAGAACGCTTGCGCCCTTGCCTTCAAGATGCGCCGCCATGGTGATGATCGCGCCAATGGTGACGACGCCAGTGCCGCCGACGCCGGCGACCAGCAAATCATAGGCGCGATCAATTGACGGTATCGACGGCGCTGGCAAATCCTTCAGCAGGCGTTCCAGCGCTTCGTCCGTTGTCTTCAAGTCAGGCTTGCGCAGCGCGCCGCCTTCAATTGATACAAAACTCGGGCAGAAACCTTTGACGCAGGAGTAATCCTTGTTGCAGGACGATTGGTCGATCTTCCGCTTGCGTCCGAATTCCGTTTCAACGGGAACAATAGACAGGCAATTGGATTGCTTTGAACAATCGCCGCAGCCTTCGCAGACGAGATCATTAATGAAAATGCGCTTTGCGGGGTCCGGATATTCGCCTTTCTTGCGCCGGCGCCGCTTTTCCGCCGCGCAAGTCTGTTCGTAAATGAGTGCGGTGACGCCCCTGATTTCGCGCAAATCACGTTGCACAACATCGAGATCGTCACGGTGTCTGACTTCGACGCCGCCCGGATATCCGCCTTGCTCGATTATTTTTTCGGGCTGGTCGGACACGATGACGATTTTTCCAACGCCCTCCGCCGTCAGCTGGCTGGCGATGGCGGGGACGGTGATGACGCCGTCGACTGGCTGGCCTCCGGTCATGGCGACCGCATCATTGAAGAGAATCTTGTAGGTAATATTTGCTTTGGCGGCGACCGCCTGACGGATCGCCATGTAACCCGAGTGATAATACGTGCCATCGCCAAGATTCTGAAAGATATGCGGCCGGTCTTTCAGGAACAACGATTTCGAAACCCAGTTGACGCCTTCGCCGCCCATCTGAATGAGCGACGATGTCTCGCGGTCCATCCATGACGCCATGAAATGGCACCCTATGCCGGCGAGCGCTTTCGACCCCTCCGGCACCTTGGTCGATGTGTTGTGCGGGCAGCCAGAACAGAAATAAGGGATGCGCGTTGCGCCACCCGGCGCCGCCACAGCGCGTGATGCTCGCTCCAGGCGCGATAACGCCGCGTCAAAGTCGAGATTTGGGAAAACACGCTTCAAGCGCTGCGCAATGATTGGCGCAAGGCCGGATGGCGTCAGTTCGTCGACCCATGAGATCAGCGGCGCGCCGCTTTCATCATGTTTGCCGAGGATGAGCTTCGGTTTCGAGACGGCGCGATCGTAGAGATATTCCTTCAGCTGGCTCTCTATGATGCCGCGCTTTTCTTCGATCACGAGCACTTCTTCCTTGCCCGCCATGAAGCGCTCGGCTCCATCGTTTTCAAGCGGCCAGACAAGCCCGATCTTGTAGATGTCGAGGCCGATCTGACGCGCCCGTCGCTCGTCAACGCCCAGCATCGCTAGCGCTTCCATCAGGTCGAGATGCGCCTTGCCGGTGGTGATGATGCCGTAGCGCGCATCTGGTATGTTGTAGATCGCGCGATCAATCGGATTGGCTCTCGCAAAGGCGCGGACTGCGTCCTTCTTGTATTTCATCCGCCGTTCAATCTGCATGCCGGGAAGATCGGGCCAGCGGAAATTCAGCCCGCCCTCCGGCAGGGTGAAAGCGGGCGGTGTCCTGAAGATGGGCGGCGGTAAGAGCTCAACACTCGCGGCGCTTTCGACGGTTTCTGAAATCGCCTTGAAGCCGACCCACATGCCGGAAAACCGCGACAGCGCGAACCCGTAAAGTCCGTAGTCGATATATTCCGAGATCGATGCGGGATTAAGCGTTGGCGCGTACCAGGACATGAAGGCGACGTCAGACTGATGCGACATCGACGAGGATGCGCAGCCATGATCGTCGCCCGCGACAATGAGAACGCCGCCATGGGGGGATGACCCATAGGCGTTGCCGTGTTTCAGCGCGTCGCCGGCGCGATCAACGCCCGGTCCCTTGCCGTACCACATGGAAAAAACGCCATCGACGATGCGGTCTGATTCAAGCTCAACTTGCTGTGTTCCGAGAACCGCTGTCGCAGCGAGATCCTCATTGATCGCCGGCAGGAATTCGATCTGTTCTTCAACGAGAAATTTTTTCGCCCGCCACAACGCCTGATCGACCCCGCCAAGGGGCGAGCCGCGATAACCGGAGACAAATCCCGCGGTGTTGAGGCCGACGGCGCGGTCAAGACGGCGCTGATGAAGCATGATGGCGACAAGCGCCTGCGTGCCGGTCAGGAAGACGCGGCCGTCCCGCCGTTCGAAGCGGTCGTCGAGGACATAGGGATCGAGCGGCTTTTCAGCGAGGACAGTTGCGGCCATGGCGGGCTCCCTGGAGGTTTGGCGCCAGATTTATCTGATTTTCGTGTGAAAATCGCTCTGAAAATTGACATTTCTGCGAGGAAGTTGAAACTAACTTATGAGATATGCGATAATCGAGAAACAAACATATCAACGGAACCGTGCGCGATGATTGACGATCTGGACAGGAAAATCCTCTCCGTAATGCAGCGCCAGTGCCGGCTTTCCGCGCAGGAACTGGCGGATGCGACCGGCATGTCGGCGGCAACCTGCTGGCGGCGGCTGAAGGCAATGGAGGAGGCGGGCGTGATTAAGGCGTGCCGCGCCATCCTCGACCGCGAAAAACTGGGGCTCGCGGTTATTGCGTTCGTCCATGTGACGATCGAGCGACAATACACGAAAGTTGTCGCGGCCATCGAGAAGAAGATCAAAGCGCGGCCTGAAGTTCTCGAATGCTATGCGACGACCGGAGATGCGGATTTTACGCTCCGCGTCGTGGCGCGTGACATCGCTGACTACGACCGCTTTTTGCAGACGTTTCTGCTTGAATTGCCCGAGGTCGGGCAAATCCGCTCGTCGATCGCCCTACGTGAAATCAAGGAAACGACGGAATTGCCGCTCCAATAAAAAGGGCGCAACCATGGTCGCGCCCTTCCATTTTCACTATGATGCGGGTTTAGTCGACCGGGAAACCGCGATCACGCAGCAACGCCGACGTGTCGACGTCGCGGCCGCGGAATTTCCGGAAGCCTTGGGCGGGATCAATTGAATCGCCAACCGACATGATGTCGTCATGCAGCCGCTTGGCGGTATCCTTGTCATAGAAGCTGCCCGCTTCCTTGAACGCCTCGGCGGCGTCAGCGGTAATCGCGTCGGCCCACAGATAACTGTAATAGCCGGCCGCATACCCTTCGCCCGCAAAGATATGGGCAAACTGCGGGGTGCGATGGCGCATGACGATTTCCGTCGGCGCGCCAATTTCCGTAAGCGCTGCTTTTTCAAACGCATCCGGATCAATGTCGGCGTCGCCCGCGAGGTGAAGTTTCATGTCAACCAGCGCGCTTTCCAGATATTCAACCGTCTTGAAGCCCTGATTGAATTTGCTGGCGTTGTTGATCTTGTCGACAAGCGCCTGCGGCATCGGCTCGCCGGTTTCATAATGGACGAGGAACTGGTTCATCACTTCCGGCGTCGTCAGCCAGTGTTCGTTCAGCTGCGAGGGGAATTCGACATAATCGCGCGGCATATTGGTTCCGGCCTGCGACGGGTATTTGACGTTCGAATTGAGACCATGCAGCGCATGGCCGAATTCATGGAACAGGGTCTCCGCGTCATCCCAGGAAACCAGCACCGGCTCGCCGGGCTTTCCCTTGAGGAAATTCGAGTTGTTTGAAACGATCGGCTTGATGTCGCCGGTCAGTTTTTCCTGACCGCGGTATTCGGTCATCCATGCGCCGGAATTCTTGCCCGCGCGCGCATAAGGGTCGAAATACCAAAGGCCGACAAAGCTGTCATCAGCGCCAAGGACTTTCCACGCTTTCACATCTGGATTGAAGACCGGGACATCATCGATTGGCACAAACTTGAAGCCGTAAAGCTGACCCGCCGCCCAGAACATGCCTTCGCGCAGCTTGTCGAGTTGGAGGTAAGGTTTGACCTCGTTGAAGTCGAGATTATATTTCGCCGCGCGGACTTTCTCGGCGTAATACCGATAATCCCACGGCGCGATGGTGATCTTCGCGCCTTCAGAATCGGCGACCGCCTGCATGTCGGCGACTTCTTCTTTGACGCGCGCAACCGCTTTCGGCCACACTTTCATCATCAATTCCATCGCAGCGTCCGGCGTCTTCGCCATCTGGCGTTCGATCGCTTAATGCGCATAGGTCGGGTAGCCGAGAAGTTTCGAACGCTCGGCCCGCAATTTCAGTGTTTCGGTGATGATCGCGTTATTGTCATGTGCGTCGCCATTGTCGCCGCGATTGACAAAGGCGGTCCATACTTTTTCCCGCAACGCACGATTGTCCGAATAGGTGAGGAACGGGTCGACCGCAGAGCGCGTGTTGAGCACCGCCCATTTACCCGGTTTGCCTTTGTCCTTTGCTGTTCCAGCCATCGCGTCAACGATTGAATCGGGAAGGCCTTTGAGATCGGATTTCTTGTCGATCCAGGTGACGGTGTCTTCGTCAGCGAGAAGGTTTTGCGTGAACTGCGTGCCGAGCGTTGCAAGCCGCTGATTGATTTCGGCGGCGCGCGCTTTGCCGGCTTCGTCGAGATTGGCGCCGTTGCGGACAAACCCTTTGTAGTGATCTTCAACGAGGCGCTGTTCTTCCGGCTTCAGTTTCTTCATCTGCTTGCCGTTGTAGACAGCCGCGACGCGCTTGAAGAGCGCTTCGTTCTGGTTCACTTCATCGCCGAAAGCGGCAAGCTTTGGGTAGACGACAAGTTCGATGTCCGGCACGTCGCCAACATTCAAATTGCCGGAATAAACGCCGAAAAGATTGCCAAGCCGCGTCAGTTCGGCGCCTGCGGCTTCGATAGCGGCGATTGTATTGGCAAAGTCGGCTTTCTTCTTGTTGGCGGTGATCGCATCGATTTCCAGGCGCGCAGCGGCGATCGCCTTGTCAAAGGCCGGAATGAAATCGGCGGTGTTGATCTTGTCCCACGGCGGTACGCCGCCATAAGGGCCCGTCCAAACCGCCAGAAGCGCGTTGTCGGCCGAAATCGCCGGCGCAGAAACGGCTTCCGCGGTCGTGGCGGTGGTGTCGGTTTCGTGCGCCATTAGCGGCGCGCTACCGAGTGCGATTGCAAGAGCGAGCGCCGAGACGGCGATGCGTTTTCCCAAGATGTGTTCTCCATTCCTGTTGATGCAAATTGGCGCGGACAGGCGCCAAGCGAAAAATTCGACGCGGATTGCGCATGATCGCGGACCGTCGGCAATTCCGCCGATAATTTCAAGGTGTCAAAAGAGGTCATTTCGCGGCGAACCGTTTCAGCTTCCGATGGTGATCGCAGGAAGTTGCAGGAAGAGGTCGTTTCGGAGCGTTTCCTGCTGCATTGCTGAAAGGTCGTCGGCAAAATAACGGTCCCGGTCCCAATGCGCCGCTTTGGCGCGGACCGCCCCATGAACTTTCTGCAAGGCGGGGGAGGTCTTCAACGGCGCGTGAAAATCAACGCCTTGCGCGGCCGCCAGGAGTTCAACGCCGATAACGCCCGCAGCATTCGTCGCGATGCGGCCGGCCTTGCGCGCGGCTGCGGTCGCCATGGAGACGTGATCTTCCTGACCGGCGGAGGTCGGGATTGAATCGACGCTGCCCGGAAAGGCGAGCGACTTGTTTTCCGAGACGAGCGCGGCGGCGGTTACTTGCGCGATCATGAAACCGGAATTGACGCCGCCATCAGCGACGAGGAACGCCGGAAGACCGCTCATCTTGGGATCAATGAGGATTGCGGTGCGCCGTTCGGAAATTGAGCCGATTTCGCAAAGCGCCATCGCCAGCATGTCGGCGGCGAAAGCGACGGGCTCTGCATGAAAATTGCCGCCGGAGATCGCTTCGTCCTTATCGGGAAAGACAACTGGATTGTCGGTGACGGCGTTCGCTTCTATGGTGAGCGTTCCCGCAACGGTTCGCAAAAGGTCGAGCGCCGCGCCCATCACCTGCGGCTGGCAGCGGAAGGAATAGGGGTCCTGCACGCGGTCGCAATTGATGTGCGACGCGTTGATGGCGCTGCCCGCAAGCATTGCGCGCAAAGACGCAGCGACGTCGATCTGACCCGGTTGGCCGCGCAGCGCGTGAATGCGCGCATCAAACGGCGACAGCGATCCTTTGAGCGCATCGACCGAAAGCGCGCCCGCGCAGAGCGCTGCGCCAAACACCCGTTCGGCCTTGAACAGCGCGTCGAGCGCAATCGCGGTCGAGACCTGTGTCCCGTTGAGAAGCGCCAGTCCTTCCTTCGGCCCGAGCTCAAGCGGTTCTAGCCCAGCGGAAGAAAGCGCCGCCGCAGCGTTCATGGTCTTGCCGTTCACCTTGATGCCGCCAACGCCCATCATCGCGGCGGCCATGTGTGCGAGCGGCGCCAGATCGCCGGAAGCGCCGACCGAGCCCTGTTCCGGAATGACCGGGAGAAGCCCGCGCTTCAAGAACTCAAGCAGACGGTCAATGACAACGCGCCGGACGCCGGAATGACCGCGCGCAAGGCCAATGATCTTGGTCGCAAGAATAAGCCGCGTGATGCGCTCATCAAGCGCCTCGCCAAGCCCACAGGCATGGCTCATCACGATATTCTTTTGCAGCTCGATCAGCCGGTCATTGGGGATGCGCGTATTGGCGAGAAGCCCGAAACCGGTGTTGAGGCCGTAAACGATCTTGTTCGAGGCGACGATGCGCTCAACACTTGCGGTGGCGGCGTCAACGGCGGCAATGCCCTCAGCGGAAAGCGAAACATCCGCGCCTTTCCAGATCGCGCGGAGATCAGCGAAGGTGACGGATCCGGGGGTGAGGGTGATTGTCATTGAATTCTCTTTAATCATTGCGGCCCGTCACTTTCCGCGAAAATAGAAGAATGCCGTCAGTGTGACGAAGACGCCGCTGAAAAGAAATACAATCAGGTGAGAGGAATCCGCCTGCAACGCAGCCTTGCCGTCGATGATGTTGAAGCCGATCAGGATACCGGTCAGAACGGAAAATCCTATTGTCGCTGCAGCGGCCGAGCTGATTGACCGAAGAACCCGGTTCATCGCGCAGTTCCGATCATCGGCAAATCCAAGCCCTTTTCTTGCGCGCAATCGATCGCGATGTCATAGCCTGCATCGGCGTGGCGCATGACGCCAGTGCCGGGATCGTTCCACAGAACGCGCTTGAGGCGCCGCGCGGCATCCTCCGTTCCGTCGGCGACAATCACCATGCCGGAATGCTGCGAATAGCCCATGCCGACGCCGCCGCCATGATGCAGGGAGACCCATGTCGCGCCGCTGGCGGTGTTCAGCAATGCATTTAACAGCGGCCAATCCGATACCGCGTCGCTGCCGTCCTTCATCGCTTCAGTTTCGCGGTTGGGGGAGGCGACGGAACCAGAATCGAGGTGATCGCGACCGATGACGATGGGCGCTTTCACTTCGCCCTTCGCGACCATTTCGTTGAAGGCAAGGCCGAGGCGATGACGCTCGCCAAGCCCGACCCAGCAGATGCGCGCCGGCAGGCCCTGAAAGGCTATGCGTTCTTTCGCCATGTCGAGCCAGCGGTGAAGATGCTTGTCGTCCGGTATCAGCTCTTTCACTTTGGCGTCGGTCTTTGCGATGTCTTCAGCGTCACCCGACAGCGCCGCCCAGCGGAAAGGGCCGACGCCGCGGCAGAACAGCGGACGCACATAGGCCGGAACGAAGCCCGGAAAATCAAAGGCGTCCTTGACGCCTTCGTCGAAGGCGACCTGGCGGATGTTGTTGCCGTAGTCGAAGGTCGGCACGCCCATTTTGTGAAAAGCGAGCATCGCTTCGACATGCTTCGCCATTGACGCGCGCGCGGCGCGTTCGACTTTCTTCGGATCGCGCTCACGGTTCGTGATCCATTCGTCGACCGTCCAGCCAATCGGCAGATAGCCGTTGACCGGATCATGCGCGGAGGTCTGATCCGTGACCGCATCGGGCTTCACGCCGCGCCGGATCATTTCGGGAAGAATTTCAGCGGCGTTGCCAAGGAGCCCGACCGATATCGCGCGCTTTTCCTTTTTCGCCTTTTCGATCCGCGCCAGAGCGTCGCCGAGATTGTCGGTTGCTTCGTCGAGGTAGCGCGTCTCCAGGCGCTTATCGATGCGCGATTGCTGGCATTCGATCGCAAGGCAGGCGGCGCCCGCCATTACCGCTGCGAGCGGCTGTGCGCCACCCATGCCGCCAAGCCCTGCGGTCAAAACCCATTTGCCAGCGAGATCGCCGCCAAAATGCTGACGGCCCATCTCGACGAAGGTTTCATACGTACCCTGAACAATGCCCTGGCTGCCGATATAGATCCAGGAGCCCGCCGTCATCTGGCCGTACATCATCAGGCCCTTGGCGTCGAGTTCGTTGAAATGCTCCCATGTCGCCCATTTCGGCACCAGGTTTGAATTGGCGATTAAAACGCGCGGCGCATCCTTGTGGGTTGGAAAAACCCCGACCGGCTTTCCCGATTGCACGAGCAGCGTTTCGTCCTCATTCAATCGTTCAAGCGTCTCGACGATCTTGTCAAAAGATTCCCAGTTGCGCGCCGCCCGGCCAATGCCGCCATAGACGACGAGCGCATGCGGGTCTTCGGCGACGTCGGGATCGAGATTATTCATCAGCATACGGACGGCTGCTTCGGTCGTCCATTGCTTTGCCTTGATTTCGGTCCCGGTGCGGGCTCTGATGGTGCGGGCGTTGCGGCGTGTTCCAGTCATAATCGCTCTTCCTTGCCGCCAATAATCATCCTCTCCGGACCGGAATGGGCGATCCAGTAGGAAAGTTCGGCGGGATGCTCGATGCGCCAGACGCAAAGGTCTGCGGCAAGGCCTTCCTTGATCATGCCGCAAGTTCCGTCAAGGGCGAGCGCTCTGGCGGCGTTTCGCGTCATCCCCGCGAGGGCTTCTTCCGGGGTCAGGCCGAAAAGGGTCGCCGCCATGTTCATCGTCAACGGCGCGGAGAGCACTGGCGACGTTCCGGGGTTGAGATCGGTTGCAACCGCCATCGTGATGCCGTGTTTGCGAAACAGGTCGACCGGCGGCTTTGTCGCTTCCTTCAGCGCGTAGAACGCGCCAGGGAGGAGGACCGCGACCATTCCGGATTTCGCCATTGCGGCGACGCCGGCTTCATCGATGTATTCGAGATGATCGGCGGAAAGGGCGCCGAATTCGGCGGCGAGCGCCGCGCCATGCAAATTCGACAATTGCTCGGCGTGAAGCTTGACGCGCAACCCCGCTTTCGCCGCCGCGTCAAAGACCGCGCGCACTTCATCGCGGGTAAAGCCGATCCCTTCGCAAAAGGCGTCGACCGCATCGGCAAGGCCGCGCTCGGCGATGGCGGGGATCATTTCCTCGCTGACCAGCCGCACATAGCCGGCGCGATCGCTCTTGAATTCTGGCGGCAATGCATGGGCGGCGAGCAAAGTGCGGCTGACGCGCATCCGTGTCGCGCGGGCAATTTCTCCCGCGGCGATCAGCATTTTTTCTTCGTCGCCGGGAGTGAGCCCATAGCCGGATTTGATTTCAACCGTTGCAATGCCCGAACGCTTAAGCGCCAGGGCGCGGCCGATGCCGCTTTCGACGAGGTCTTCAAGCGAGGCGGCCCTGGTTGCATTGACGGTTGAAAGAATGCCGCCGCCGGCTTTCGCAATTTCTTCGTAGCTGGCGCCGTTCTGGCGCATCTCGAATTCGCTGGCGCGATTGCCGCCAAAGACAAGATGGGTGTGGCAGTCGATGAGCGCCGGCGTCACCCAGCGCCCCTCCAGCGGGACAATTTCGGCCGCCAGCTTCTCTGGTGGTCCGCCGAGCGCCGATCGCTCGCCGACATGAACGAAGCGCCCGCCGTCAACGCCAATGACGCCATCCGCGATCGCGCCATAGGGCGCAGGGCGGGCAGGGTCCATCGTTGCGATCCGGGCGTTGATATAAAGGCGGTCGAACATTGGCGGCTTTCGCTGGCGTCTCCGCGAAAGCCTATACCGTGATTGGCGCGCCGCCGCTATTCGCCCGGTTGGGGCGACGGAATACGGACAAGACGGATTGTTTCCGGTGATTCTCCCTTCAAGACTCCAGTTTTCCTGCGGGGTGCAGCGGTTTTGTCCGCACCATGCGGATAATTCTTTTCGGACGAAATCCCTGGGCATTGCAAAAGCAGGCGCTGCTGCGCCGCCCGCTATTCAGGAACCGGGCAGCATCGCCGCGCAATTCCACATTCAATTGTCAAAGAGCCTTGACGCAAGTTCGCGGCCCGCGCCTTTCTCAAATTATCGAAATTGGCATTCCCGCCGTTGTTTCAAGCTGCTGTTTACGTGTATTTTAAGGGCGCGATTCATGGAATTGGCGAAAGGTAATGGTATGGGCGCGCCGGGCTATTGCCAAAGTGACGCCGCCGGATCTCAGGCAAATGTCGATCAAGCGCAAATAAGCCCGCTCGCCTTTTGCGATGCCGGCGGCTATGCCGAAGAGAGCCAAGACGATCTCAAGCGTGGCTTGGCGCATCGCAAAATGCGCAAGTCGCCGAACGGATAAATACCCCGACATGCGCACGGCGTTTCGCAAGGTACATTCGATTGAGCTTGCAGCGCTCTGCGCCTTTGCCGGGGGCGCGGCGGTTTGCGCTCTTGAATGGGACTGGCTTAAGTCCGTGCTCGCGGGTTTTTCGCTCGCGTCCATTTTTTATGTGGTGACCATCGCAGTCGTTCTCCAGCGGGCCAGGGAAGGCGACTTGCCCGGCCTTGCCGCCCGCCATGACCAGCGCGCGGTTTTCGTCCTCTTTGTCGGGCTTGTTCTCGATTTTGCAGCGATGGGGCTCGTTGTTCTGTTTTTGACGACGTTAAAAATGGACGGCGTTGCGGTCGCCCTCGCGGCGCTTTCGATCCTTTCCGCCTGGATCCTGCTCAACACGCTGTTCGCGATCCACTACGCCCATATTTACTTCACCGCTTCCTCACACGGGATCGCGACGCTGTCGTTTCCCGGCGAAGCCCCGCGGGTTTTTTCCGATTTCCTGTATTTTTCCTTTGTCATCGGCATGACCTTTCAGGTTTCCGACGTGGCAATCGCAGACGCGCGGCTGCGCCGGCTTGTGCTCGCGCATTCGATCCTCGCCTTCCTGTTCAATGTTTTTGTGATTGCGCTGGCCGTCAACGCGGTCGGAAGCGTGCTCTAGGCTTGGACTCTCAGGCTTTTCCGCCGCATTCCTGCGGCGGCGCAAAAGGCCTATCGTGCGACTGAACCGAATAGGAGCCCTTCGCCATGGATGAGGCCAATAGCGACGCCGCGAAAACCGAGACAACGTTTGACGCGCTGGTTGAAAAAATGAGGCGCGACGTTTCGCTGGAGGAAAACCAGCGCGCACCGACGGAACATGTAACGCGCTTCACTCATATCCTCGAAGCGGCGGTGCGCGAAGTTGCGGACGCCGGCAGCGGCGTCGCTTCGCGCGTTCACACCGAATCCGAAAAAATGCGCGCGCAGATGAAGTCGCATCCAATGGCGACGATATCGAGCGCATTCGCTGCTGGATATTTTGTCGGCAAGGCGATTGCGGGGAGGGTGCGCAAATGATCGGATTGCTACGTGCGCTCGGCGACAAGGGCGAGCGCGCTTTCCGGCGCAGCGTGTGGGCGTTCGCTGGGGCGGGTCTGCTGGTTCTGGGGCTTGGATTCCTTGGCGGCGCATTTGTTGAGTTGGTTGGCCGATACGTACCTCACTTTGCGGCGCTTGGCGTCGGTGCGCTGGCGCTATTGATCGCCGCGGGATTTTGCTTCGTCCGCGTTGGCCGTCATCGTGACGCCGACAAAATGCCGCTCAGGAGCCCAGAAGCGGCCGCATCGATCGATGCGCTTGGCGTCGGCGACTGGCGGTCGGCGCTTAACCTTGCGCTGGTCGAGGAAGCGCGCGAGCATCCGGCGCGCGCCGC
>JBGSVH010000107.1:0-1845 GCA_041753055.1 Parvularculaceae bacterium | reverse complement strand
GCGCGAGCTTTGCCGTACTGAAAGGCTTTGCGATCGGCGGCCTTGCGGGTCTCGCCGCCAGCGCCGCCGGTGCCTGGTATCGCCGCCGCACCATGCAGCAGCGGGCGCTTGACGGGCAGTTCGCCATTCTTGCAGGCGTCGTGATGTTCGTCGTCGGACCATCGATCGGCTGCGATCCGATCGTCGGTGCGACCGCCGTCGGCCTGCTTTGGGGCGAGCAAACCTCCGCCGCGTCCACGACGCGTCTCAGAATTCGCCGTTACGTCGATCGCGCCGTGACGCCGCTCACCTATTTTACCTTTGGCGCCGTTCTGGCGCCGCGGCTGTTGCAGGCGGACATGCTGGCGGTCGTCTTCGCCCTCGCCGCCGTGACCGTAATGCGGGCGGGCCCGCGCCTCGCGATCCTGCAAACGCCGATGCTGCCAAAAGAAAGCCAAATGTTCCTTGCCTGGTTCGGCGGCGCGCCCGGGGCCGCTTCGGCGTTGTTCGTGATGACCCTTCTTGGCAATCCGGCGCTTGTCGACGCCGATTCCGTCCTTACAGTTACGACCCTCGCCATCATTTTCGGGGTCTGCGCCGCGCGGCTGACCTCGCGCCCGCTCGCAAGGCTGTATGTCCGCCAGAGCGATTTCGCGCGGCGGCGGCGCGCCTGGGCCTGACAATCAGCTGACAGCGTCGTTTTGCGGCCGGATCAACGGCCATCCGGCGCAATTGGCGTTCTGGCGAATTTGGGTTATTGCAATCGGCTCGGATGCCGGACGAGGTCATGACGAATTCATTTGATATTACAGACGCTTCCCGGCGAGCCGGCGGCGTGGAACGAAAAACCGGCAGGCCGAAGGTACGGTTTCAGGGGATCGTTGAACCCCAGCAAGCCGCCGAGACGGGCGAATTTCAGAGTTTTGAAGCCTGGGCGGCCTCGACGACCGACGGCGCGGCGTTTCGCAACAGCCGGTTCGGCCGCATGGGCGCCCAGCTTGAGCGGTGGGCGCGCTATGTCGCCTTCCTGATCTTCTTTGCGGTGCTGGTCGGCTGGCCGCTCGGATCCTGGTGGGCGCACCGGACGCTGACCGGGCAATGGTCGGGATGGACGCTCGCGGACGGCTTTTCCTATGGCGCGATCGCCTTTGCCGTCGTTGTCCCGCCGGTGCTGATTGTCTTCGCCCACCTCGCCTCCCGCATGACAACGATGATGGATGCCGCCCAGTCGATCGCCGCCGCGGCGCAGCAGTTGATTCGCCCCGACCAAGCGGCGATCGAAAATGTGCAAACGGTCGGCGCTGTCGTGCGCGGCCAGATGGAAGCGCTCAACACCGGCATCGACGACGCCCTGATCCGCCTTGCTTCGGCGGAGGCGATGATCCGCCAGCATGTCGGCGCCATCGAACAGGCGGGCGCCACGGTCGAAACGCGGACAAATTCCGCCGCCGAACGGGTCGCCGCCGAACGCGCGCGCCTTATTGATCTCACCGAAACACTGAACGCGCGCGCTGACGATTTTGCAACGGCGATTGCGGAAAAGGCGCAGGCGAACATTGAAGCGCTGCAGAATACTGATGGCGCCGCGTCCGCGGCGGAAGAACGCCTCGACGACCGGCTGGCGCGTCTTGAAGCGGCGGCCCAGCGCGCGCTGATGAGTTTTGAAGCGCTGTCGACCGCGCTTGGCGATGCGGACGAACATATGCGCACGACTTCGGGATCAATCGAGGCATCTGCGAACGAGGTCAAACGCGCCAGTGAGGTCGCCGCGAAAATCGCCGACGCCGCCGCAGAATCCGCCGCGCGCAACGCCGCCAATATCGGCATGTTTGCAGGACAAGCCGCCGAGCGCGCGCGCAAGGCCGC
>JBGSVH010000106.1:0-1564 GCA_041753055.1 Parvularculaceae bacterium | reverse complement strand
CGAGCGCATGATCGGTCACCTCAAGATCAACCGCGCCGTCGCAACCCGTTACGACAAGCTCGCCAGATCATTCCTCGATGCGCTACACATCGCAGCCATTCGCAAGTGTCTACGAACTGCAACTTTGTAAACAGGGCCTAGCACACGCTTTACGGTGCCAATTCGAAAATAGAGCACTTGGGGAACCGGCGATTGGCTAGTAGCTGGATATTCAGGTCGCGAGTATTGCGAGGTCGTGCCGTAAGTTGTTGAGGGAGTTTCGTGATCTTGGCAGGTCGCTAATATTACTAAACCAAGGACAATTAGTGCAAAGCCAAACCATCTTGCGCCCTTCTCGCGCAAGAATTCAAAGCCAAGGTCAAGGAAAAAATCGCCGGTCTCCCCACTGTCCCCAGTTACAGGAATGTCTTGCGGTTTGTTTGAGCGACGTCGCCCCGTCTTGCCCATTATCTTCCCCCAAGCATGCGCA
The DNA here is from genome assembly GCA_041753055.1 of Parvularculaceae bacterium. GTDB lineage: Bacteria > Pseudomonadota > Alphaproteobacteria > Caulobacterales > Parvularculaceae > Amphiplicatus. The sequence goes on along the minus strand of JBGSVH010000106.1, from coordinate 1,095 downwards.
TGGCATTATTCTATAAATGTCCAATTGATACAATGTGGTGACCAAGGCTCCCTTTAATGCTGGCCTTGCTCGGGGGGGGGGGCGTCTATCATTTGCTTACGTGCGAGACCGCACGTGCAACCTCAAGCTACGTCAAGATAAATATGTGGCCATTTCAAAGCCTTTGATCTCGAAAAGTGGGTCGAGTAGTTGCTGCGCCATGGATTTTAATGGATAGTCTGAGCATTAGCTTCACACGGGATCATCGTGACACTTTCCGTTTTCGGCGCAGGCCTTGGCCGCACCGGCACCGCCTCGCTGAAGGTTGCGCTGGAGAAACTCGGCCTCGGCAAATGTCATCACATGAGTGAGGTGTTCGGCTCGCCGGAGCAGATTGATCTGTGGACAAAGGCGGCCGCCGGAAAACCGGATTGGCCCGCCATCTTCAAGGGGTATGGCGCGGCGGTTGATTTCCCAACGGCGGCATTCTGGCGCGAACTCGCTGATTTCTATCCGGACGCAAAGATCATCCTGTCTCTGCGCGATCCTGAGAAATGGTATGAGTCGACGCAGGAAACGATCTTGAGCCCGGCGATGACCGCCGGCTTTGAACACATGCCCTTCGCACCGGTCGTCAAAAGCGTCGTGCACCGGTTCTTCGACGATGAAATTCACGACCGCGATCATCTGATCGAGGTCTTCAATCGGCACAATGAGGATGTGAAGAACGCGGTCCCGAAGGACCGCCTGCTTGTTTTCGAAGCGAAAGACGGCTGGGCGCCGTTGTGCAGGTTCCTCGGAAAACCGCTTCCGGACGAACCCTATCCGCGCGTCAATTCGAAAGAAGAAATGAAACCGATGATGGCGGCGATGGCGGAAAAATTCGCCGCCGGCATGTCCGACGCCGAACGCGAAGCGGCGATTGAGACTGCGCGCGCGACGGTCCATGGCCGCAAATAAGCTACAACGATTGCTGGTAGTGTATCAGTTTGAATTTTCCTCGCCGCGCTTTTTGTAGGACTTCGGACGGCCCGGCTTCGGGGCTGCGGCGTCGATAAAGGCGACAATGTCTTCCATGCTCCAGAGGCGATCCGTCAGGCCAGCGGCCATCGCGGG
>JBGSVH010000105.1:0-2690 GCA_041753055.1 Parvularculaceae bacterium | reverse complement strand
CTGTCGGGCGCGCCGACGCCGGCAAGCTGGCCGTTTGCGGTCGGGCTTGGCGGTCTCGTCGGCGATGGCGTCGCCAGCGGCGCCGCAGCGTTGTTCGCGGGTGTGAAGCTGCCGCAACTACAGGTGCTCGGCAGCGTTCTTCTGTTTGCGGCGGGCGCCGGCGCCTATCTGTTCGCCTGCGGCCTCACGCTGACGCGCCTTGAGGCGGCGATTGTTGAAATCGAAATGCTGGCCGCCGCCATTGGCGACTTCATCAGCGCGCGCTTCGACGCGATGTCGCGGCAGGACGCCGCCGCCCGGACCGGCGATCTCGATGAAGATTACGAAAACTATGACGCCAGCGAAGATGAGTATGACGAAAATGGCGAACCGGTGCTGGCGGCGCCAGCGAGAAAACGCAACATCATCCGCAAGACCGAACAGAAGCGACCCGGCCAGCGCGAAGCGCGCGAGGCGCAGCCGGAATTGCCGGTGTTCAAGCCTGGCTCCTATGAGCTCCCCGCGCTCGGTCTTCTGGCCAAACCCGAAGCGCGCAAGACGCGGGTGATCTCCGACGAACAGCTCGAACAGAACGCCCGGATGCTTGAAAACGTCCTCGCGGATTTCGGCGTCAAGGGTGAGATCATCAATGTCCGCCCGGGCCCTGTCGTTACGCTTTACGAGCTTGAGCCGGCGGCCGGCGTCAAATCCTCGCGCGTCATTGGCCTGTCGGACGATATCGCCCGGTCGATGAGCGCGGTCGCCGCACGGGTCGCGGTTGTTCCGGGGCGGAATGTCATCGGCATTGAACTGCCGAATATCGACCGCGAAACCGTTTACATCCGCGAACTTTTGGGCGCTGCGGAATTTGAAAACAGCCGCGGCGAGCTGACGCTGGCGCTTGGCAAGTCGATCGGCGGCGAACCGATTTACGCCGACCTGTCGCGCATGCCGCACCTGTTGATCGCCGGCACCACCGGCTCCGGCAAGTCGGTCGGCATCAACACGATGATCCTTTCCCTGCTCTACCGGTTGTCGCCGGATGACTGCAAGCTGATCATGATCGATCCGAAAATGCTGGAACTGTCCGTCTACGAAGGAATTCCGCATCTGTTGGCGCCGGTCGTCACCGATTCAAAGAAGGCTGTTGTCGCGCTGAAATGGACCGTGCGCGAGATGGAAGAACGCTATCGCCGCATGTCAAAGGTCGGCGTCCGCAATATCGAGGGCTTCAATCAGCGGATCGCCGAGGCCGAAGATCAGGGCGAAGTGCTGACCCGCCGCGTCCACACCGGCTATGACGAGGCGACCGGCGAGCCGATCTACGAAACCGAAGACCTCGAATACGAGGCAATGCCCTTCATCGTCGTCGTCATCGACGAGGTCGCCGACCTGATGATGGTCGCCGGCAAGGACATCGAGGGCATGGTGCAGCGTCTGGCGCAAATGGCCAGAGCCGCCGGCATTCACCTCATCATGGCGACGCAGCGTCCCTCGGTCGACGTCATCACCGGCACCATCAAGGCGAATTTCCCGACGCGGATTTCGTTCCAGGTCACGTCGAAAATCGACAGCCGCACCATTCTTGGCGAGCAAGGCGCAGAACAGCTGCTCGGCATGGGCGACATGTTGCACATGGCGGGCGGCGGCCGCATCCGCCGCGTTCATGGCGCTTTCGTTTCCGACGAGGAGGTCGAAAAGGTCGTCGCCTTCCTCAAAAAACAGGGGTCGCCCTCTTATGTGCAGGAAGTCACCGAGCTTCGCGAGGATGACGAGAATGGCGCCTTTGACGGTCTCGACATTGGCGGCAACACCTCGTCAGGCGATGCGCTTTACGACAAGGCGGTGGCGATTGTGCTGCGCGACCGCAAGGCGTCGACGTCCTATATCCAGCGGCGGCTGCAGATCGGCTATAACCGCGCTGCGACCCTGATCGAGCGGATGGAACAGGAAGGCGTCGTCGGCACCGCCAATCACGCCGGCAAGCGCGACATCCTGGTCGGCGAAGACGCCGCCTGAGCGGAATAATCCCTGCAACTGTATAGACGCCGCCCCCGTCAAATGGCGGGGCGGCCGTTCTGTTTTGGGACAGTTTTTTCGGGGACCGCCTGCGATGACGACCGACGCTTTGCGCGCTGCTGAAACGGCCCCGCCGGATACGGGCGTCGTCGTTGCCGCGCCGTTCGTCGTCAAGGCGTCGTTCCTGACGCCGCGTGAGGCCGCCAGAATCGAACCGGAATGGGCGTTGCTCGCTGCAGAGGCGACGGAGCCCAATCCGTTTTTTGCGCCATCACTGCTCATCCCGGCGCTGGCTGCTTTTGCCGACCGCAGCGTCCGCGTTGCGATTGTCCGCGATGAACGCGGCCGCCTGATCGCCCTGGCGCCGGTTTGCCCGATGCGCGGTTATTCGCGCCTTCCGGTTTCCTATCTTGCGACATGGATGCATCCGCATTGTTTTTTTGCTGCGCCGCTGATCCGCCGCGGGCGCGAAAAAGCGGCGCTGGCTGCCCTCTTCGATCTGGTCGAACGCGAAGGCGCGTTTTTGCGCCTTCGCCATCTTGCCGCTGACGGTCCGATTGCTGCTGCAGTGCGCGAGACGGCGCGCGATACCGGGCGGCGCTCGTCTTCCTCGGCGCGCCATTCGCGCGCGCTCCTCAAGGCGGGCTTTCGCACCGACGCAGAACTTGAAGGCGCGCTGCGCGGCAAGAAGC
>JBGSVH010000104.1:0-1897 GCA_041753055.1 Parvularculaceae bacterium | reverse complement strand
TGAAGCGCTTGCCTTTGCGCCCCGGGCCCGCTGGCCGCTCGCCGAACCGCCGCCGGGCAAAGCGCAAGGGGGCGGCAGGAAGGGCCCGAAAGCCTGAAATTGCTGCGCAGCAAAAGTGCAGCAAAGGCGCAAAAAAACGCGGAAGCCGGGAGGGGTGGCTTCCGCGTTCTTGCATCGTCGCCCTTGGGGGAGGGGGTCCTGTCAAAGGGGCGTAAGATCAGGACGGGCGATCGAATTTTAAATTTCTGGACCCTGGCGGTCGCCAGGGCGGTCGGCTTTGTTCGCTTAAGCGAAGAAGCCTGGCGTCAGGTACCCGATCGCAGTCAGGTAACCGCCAGCGATAACCGCTGACAGGAAAACTGCGAGGGCGAAGCGGGCGCCGAAGGAAGATGCGTTGGTGGTGTTCATGGCTGTGTCTCTTTTCTGTTTCTTGGCTTCATTTTCCCGGGCCGTCTTTTTGCCCATCGGAAGCGATGGCGTTGATTTAGGATTCGATCCCAGTTTTGTCAATGAACATTTTCAAAAATATTCATTATTCAAAATCACCAACGCGTGAGCCCCGTTTGTTGAATTTTATTATAATTATTTCAGTGGGTTACTGGCTGTCGCGCAGCTTGCGATGGGTGATCCCGTCAAGGATCAAATCCATCAGATCGTCAAGTTCGCCCGCCAGAACGTCGTAGTCGCCCTCATAGTAGACGGCTGAGCTGGTGAACCGGAAGAATGCATCTTGAAGGATCCGGGCCATTCGCACCCGGTTGCAGACCGGAAGGTCGCCGGTCATCTCGCCGCCCTCGAGGATTTCACACAGCACCAGCGCCTCCGCCGACTCCCACTCTTCAGCAAAGGCCAAACGCTCCTTCAAGATCTCCTGGGACAGCTCATACGCCTTCGGCCGGCTGTGGAACCGGTCATAGACGAGCTTCAGCTTGGTCTTGAAGAAGGTGCGCAGCTTTTCCGGCGTCGACAGGCCGGGACGGCCGACGACTTCGCGCAGCCGCCTGATCTGTTCGCCCCTGAGATGCCGGACAAAGGCCTCGGCGATATCGAGCTTTGACGAGAAGAAGCGATAGAGGTTCCCTGTCGACATGTTGCAGTCGCGAGCAATCTCCGACATGGTCGTCTTGCCGTAGCCGTAATGAAGAAAGCGTCGGCTCGCCGCCTCGAGTATGGCTTTGGCCGTTTCATCAAGCGGCGGCGCAACAACGCCGGTAAGAGGCATAATGTCCAAGCCTTTGCGTCAGCCCTGAAATGAATGCTTCGAAAAGCGTTCAATCCTCATCATCTCATATGACAAGCCGTCCGTCACCATTCCCTTCAGCAGCGATCATCGGCGGCGGCGCCTGGGGCACGGCGCTGGCCTCTCTGATCGCGGCCAACGGGGTCGACACCACGCTCTGGGCGCTGGAGGCCGAGACCGCCGAGGCGATCAACTCCAGCCATGAGAACACCATATTTCTGCCGGGCGTTCCCTTGCCCGCCGCTTTGAAGGCGACGGCGGACCTGAAGGCCGTCGCCGGCCGGGAGGCCTATCTCTTCGTCGCCCCCGCCCAGCATGCGCGCGGTCTTCTTGGGGCCCTGAAGGCGGTTGCGGACGCCGACGCGCCGCTGGCGCTTTGCTCAAAAGGCATCGAGCGCACGACCGGCAAATTGCTGACCGAAGTCCTCTCTGAAATATGGCCAGCGGCGCGCCCGGCGGTGCTGTCGGGACCGAGCTTTGCGCGGGACGTCGCCAAGGGCCTTCCTACCGCGGTGACGCTCGCGGCTGCGGACGCCGCTCTGGGCGAGCGCTGGATGGCGACGATCAGCGCAGCGCATTTCCGGCCCTACCTTTCTGACGATCTTGTCAATAATATTGTGCGGTTTAATATCTTTGTGAATTATTTGGTTTTGATGA
>JBGSVH010000103.1:0-44667 GCA_041753055.1 Parvularculaceae bacterium | reverse complement strand
CTCATCGAACGCGCGTTCTGTTTCCTCAAGGACTACAGGCGCATCGCAACAAGATATGATAAGCTCAAACGGAACTTCGAGGCCGCCGTCGCCCTCGTCGCCGTCAGAATGTGGTTCCTGATTTGAGTCTACACCCTAATTGGCACGGCGGTACAAGCCGCACGGTTCGCCTATGACAGAAACCGTTGGTCGCGGCACTGGTTCGAACAGATGCGTTCGGCGGAAACGGGCGAGGAATTTTGGCGCTACAGTGTCTTATTTCTTAAGATCGTTGATGCGCGGTTTGATTTATGGGAGGACGAAATTGAGTGCGTCGGTACAGTCTGCCGAGACTTTGAACCTAGCATTGAAAACAAACTTGAAAACAGAATCAAGAGTTGGGCGAAAAAGCGGGAAAAGACCTTATTTGGCGCCAAGGCTCCCAACGGCGTTTTTCTATTAGAGGCATGAAGCAATCAGCTGTATAACGCTAATTGCTGCTGCGCCACTTCATCTTCATAAAATTCAATAATGTATTGTGCTTTCCTCGGATCTTCTACTCCCATTTTTTGATCTTTAAAACACCACCATTTTAGTAATGCTGTGTTGCGCAGTGCGGTAGATGAATTGCGGTTTTTTCTCGTTGGTGATGTGCTTTTGCGAGAATAATTTCTGTTCGCTGTCTGGGTTATATAGACTCCGAATTCGGATTCAGTTATTGTCATGACTGACTTTCCGTTGGTTTTAGGAAAGCGTCATGAGCCATGTTGAAACGTCGAAAATCAAAGAAACCCAAGGTCGCATCGCGCGGTTTGAATGATAGCCGTACGCACTCTCTTTATCAGGCGGGTCTCCAATTTCTAGCCGAGAGCGATTGCGATGCGGTCTCTATAGCCCGCATCGCCAAGGCGGCGGAATGTTCTGTCGGCGCGTTTTATGAGCGGTTTCCGGATAAGAACGCATATTTGATTTTTCTTATTCGAAATACATTTCGGGCAAAAATAAATAGCCTTGAAAATACATTACCGGAAATTGCGCGCAAAAAGTCGAGCAGAAAATTTATAATTGAGGAAATTGCCAAATTTATCGTCGAGGAATTATCAAGCGAAAAAACTGTGGGCGTTATTCGCGTCGCATTAAAATTGGGGCCTACGCATCCTGAGGCGTTAGCGCCAATTACAAAATATCGCGCCGCTGCTAATAAAATAATATCCGAAATTTTAAAGCCATATATAAAGGGCCGCGACACAAGAAATCGCGTTGAAGAAGCGTTGCAAATAGTATTTGCCGTTATTTTCGACGCCATTCAGCAAAATTACGGGCCGCTGGAATTCAATAATGCGCGCATGAGCGCGGTTTTATCCCGGCAATTTGAGTCGCGCCTTGCGGATAACTCGAAATTACCCAAGGGCGCTGTCTTTAATTCCACAAAATCGGCGCGCAGTGAAAATCAGAATAAAGAAATGGCGATTGACCCTGAGCGAATTGCCAACACTCCGCGTAATAAGCGCCGAGAATCGGCGCCAAAGGCTAAATCGAGCAAGCGCCAGGACGCAAAATTGATCTGATTGGCGGTTTAATTGCTTTTATAGACCAAACGGAAATTGGTTATGAAAAATGCAGGAAACCCTGGGAAACCCGCCGATGAGAGCGATTATTCCCCATTATTTATCATTGAATTAGGCCGGGAATTTGAGTTTGATGGCAATGATCCTAAAATAATTGCAGAATTAAATTATATCCGCAGCGGGTATGTTGCCTATCAAGCTGCCGAAGGGCATGAAGCTCATGCCAAACAAGTGCGGTCCAAATATGTTGAGGTAAGCAAGGCCATTTCCAAGTTCCGCGCCGTTTTGGACAAGCAGGAAAATCAGGATTTAGAATCGGATATGTATTATGGCGCGCTCGCCTTAGGCGAAGCGCCGCCGCAAACGGAATTCGCAAAAATTACGGAATTCGAAAAGACACGCGGGAGACCGTATTATTTGGAGCTAATTCGTTTATTGAGAATATTGGAAGCGGGCGTCGATAAATGCATTGACCATTTGGCGCCATCGCCAGGAAGAAAACCGGATTACCCTGTTCAGGCGCTTGTGCGTCGGGCGGCGCAATTTTGGGAAGACTACTTAGACAAGAAATTTACGGTCGATTATCACGGCGGTGAAGGATTGACGCGCGCATTTTCATTTGTGCAAAAGCTCATAAATGAAATTGAGCCAACACCCGACAATAAAATAATTAATGCAATGCGGGCGGAAATTGGCGCGCGGAATAAAGATAAGAAAAATTCTGAAAAATAATTTGCTCCGTATGGTCACAAGAACGGGCCGCATTTTTAGCGCTCATTTATGACAGCGTTTTTGCTTCGGCAGGCAGGCGTAACCTCTTAGCTTGGGCGGGTACTTGTAACCTACAACGCCTACCGGAACAGTTGCGTCATGTCTGTCAGTCACGATTCGAAAAAGCGCGCGCTTCACGCTGCCAATGATAATTCACCGGGCGAACGAAGCGTAACGATGAATTTCCCCAAAAATCCGCCTATTTCCATAGTTGAAGTCGAGCTTTTCGACCGGCTAATCTCGAACTTGGCGGAATTAGCCGCTAATGATTGTGAGAAGCCCTCCCAGGGCGGCTAGGCGGTAGGAAATCTTATGCGTTGCGTAATCTACGCCCGTGTCTCAACAGCGAGACAAGCCGAACAGAATATCTCCATTCCCGACCAGATTGCACGCGCCCGCAAATATGCCGAAACACGCGAATTTGAAATTGTCGGGGAATATGTGGAGCGCGGCGCCAGCGCCCGCGATGATCGCCGCCCGAAGTTTCAGGCGATGATTGAAGCGGCGTCTCAAAAGCAAAAGCCGTTCGATATTATTCTTGTGCATAGCTTCTCGCGTTTCTTTCGCGATGAGGTGCATTTTGAACTTTATCGCCGCCGATTAGAAAAGCGCGGCGTTAGTGTCATTTCAATCACCCAGGAAATGGGCGATGGCCCAGGCGGGGAGCTTACGCGGCGCGTAATCGCTCTTATGGACGAAATGCGCAGCAAGGAAGATGCAAAGCACGTCAAGCGCGGCATGGAAGAAAACGCCCGGCAGGGCTTCTGGAATGGCGCCGTGGCGCCGCTCGGGTACAAGACCGTCGCTGCTGAAAAGCGCGGGGATAAAATCAAGAAGAAACTAGCCGTCGATCCTCAATCCGCCGAGACGGTCAAACTGATCTTCAATTTGTTTTTGGAAGGCGACGGTGAAACCGGCCCTTTGGGCGTTAAAAACATCGCCCATTGGCTAAACGCGCGAGGCTATAAGACGCCGCGCGGCGGCGCGTATTATACGAGTCGGGTTTACGCCATTCTGACTAATGAAACCTACACCGGTGCCGCCTGGTTTAACCGCAAGGACTCAGTGACCGGCGAAACGCGCCCGCGCGAGGAATGGATAAAGGTTGCCGTTCCGGTCATTATTCCGGAAGCGACGTTCCAGCGTGTGCAGATGCTGTTGAGCGACAAGCGGCCAATCAAGACACCGCCTAGGCTCGCTAATAATAAAGTGCTGCTATCGGGGCTCGCCCTTTGCGAAGGCTGCGGCAAACCATTGATGATGACCACGGGCAAGGGCGGCGCTTATCGCTACTACAAATGCTCTGGAAAGCATTTGACGGGCCGTTGCAAAGGCGAGCTTTCCATCTCCATCCGCGAAGAAAAGCTTGATGAGCTTATCTTAGGAGCGCTCACAACGCGTCTTCTAACGCCGCAACGAACGCAAGGTATTGTCGCCGCCGTCGCCAAGCGACGTGAAGGCGGGCGCAACGATGCAGACCACACGCTCAATCAGTTGCGAGGTCAGCTCGCCCAGGCGAACAAGCGCGTCCGCAACCTGCTCGACGCGCTCGCGGATGGTGTGGCCGGGGAAAGCGACCTCTTTAAGGAAAAGCTTTCACAAGCCGAATCAGAGCGGGCCGAACTCACCAGCCTTATTGAGGCCCAAGAAGCCCAGATCAAAGACGAGTTGAAACCAATTACGATTGAAGAAGCGAAGTTGGCGTCAGCCAATCTGAAACGGCTTATCGAGGCCGCTCCGGCGGACCTGCGAAAGCGTTACATCCGCGCGTTCGTGTCTGAAATCGTCGTCGGCAAGTCTGAAATCGTGATTTCAGGGCCAAAGGACGCCCTCTCGGAAGCGGTTACTGGAACGCCTCCTGCGCATATCGCGGCGGTCTCGGGACCGGTTCGCAGTTTGGTACGGGAATGGCGCACCCGACAGGATTCGAACCTGTGGCCTCTGCCTTCGGAGGGCAACGCTCTATCCAGCTGAGCTACGGGTGCGGGCGGGGATGGCTTAGCCTACCGGCGCCCGGCCTTCAACGGCCAAATCCCGGCCAATCCGGGCGGGCGCCGCTTTTCGGGCGCATTCAGAACCCATAGGGTTCTATTCGTCGCGGCGGACGGCGCCGATGGAGGAGGTATGATGTCTTTGACGCGTTTTGGTCTTGCGCTGGCGGCCGGTTTGGCGTGCGCAGCATTCTCCCTCAACGCCGGGGCGAAGGAAAAGACCACAATCACTGCGCCCGCGTCGCCGTCGCTGTGGCGCGTCTCGGACGATAACAGCTCGGTTTACCTGTTTGGCGCCTCGGGCCTGGCGCCAGCTGGCGCGCAGTGGCGATCGCGCGCACTGACGGCGGCGATCGACGCCTCAGAAACGATTTGGTTTGAAGCGCCGGTCAGCGACCCCGCGGCGCAGGCGAAAGCCAATGAAATATTCGCATCCGAAGGCATGCTGAAAAGCGGCGCCTTGTCGGCGATGCTGTCGCCTGAACGAAGCAACGCGCTTGCCGGTATCGCCTCTGCGATCAACATGCCGCTGACGTCGATCGATCCTTTGAAACCCTGGGCGGCGTTTGTCGTGCTGTCGTCACAGCTTTATGCGGGCGCCGATATCGACCCTAATGGCGGTATAGACGCAGCGCTGCTCCGCGAGGCCGAAGGCCGTGGACGGAGCATTCGGTATCTCGGCACGGTTGAAAATGCGCTTGGCGTATTGACCGGCATGAGTTCGGCCGAACAAGTCGGACTCCTTTCCTATCTGATCGACGATTGGCAGCGTCAGCGCGACGGCGCTGCGGCGGGATTTGAAGCCTGGCGGACCGGCGATGATGCTGCGAGCGACGCCTATCTCAATGCGGCGTTTCGCGCCGCAGAGCCCGGCGCCTATAAAAAGCTGGTGACCGACCGCACGCAACGGCTCGCAGATCAGGTCGGCCCAATCCTGTCCGGCCCCGGAACCGGGCTCGTCGTGCTGAACGCCAGTTACCTGGTCGGACCGGGCGCCCTGCCCGAGGCGCTGGCGGCCAAGGGGTTCAAGATCGAACGCGTCGCCGACAAATTGCGCGAATAACTGAGCGCCAATTGAGAATTCCTCACCCGCCGGGCGCTTGACAGGGCCGCCCAATGATCGTTTGTCACGCCCGCCTCTTAGGGGATTTTGGACCATGGAATTTAATGTCGCCGTCGTCGGCGCCACCGGCAATGTCGGCCAGGAAATACTCTCCATCCTTGACGAGCGCCAGTTTCCCGTCGCGGAAGTTTTCGCCATCGCCTCGCGCCAGTCAATCGGCCGCGAAGTCTCGTTCGGCGACAAGACCTTGAAATGCCGCGACCTTGAAACCTTCGACTTTTCGAAGGTCGATATCGCGCTGTTCGCGGCCGGCGGATCGGTCGCCAAGGAATGGGCCCCGAAAGCCGCAAGGGCCGGCGCGGTCGTTATCGACAATTCCTCGCATTTCCGCATGGACCCCGACGTGCCGCTGATCGTGCCGGAAGTGAACGCCGAAGCCGTGCGCGGTTTCGCCAAGAAGAACATCATCGCGAACCCCAATTGTTCGACGGCGCAGCTGGTCGTGGCGCTAAAGCCCCTGCATGACGCGGCGACCATCAAGCGCGTCGTCGTTTCGACCTATCAGTCGACATCCGGCAAGGGCAAAGCCGCGATGGACGAGCTCTTCACCCAGACGAAGGGGATTTACGTCAACGATTCGGCGACGCCCGAGCAGTTCACCAAGCAGATCGCTTTCAACGTCATTCCACATATCGACGTCTTCATGGAGGACGGCTACACGAAAGAGGAATGGAAGATGGTGGTCGAGACGAAGAAAATACTCGACCCGAAAATCAAGCTGACGGCGACTTGCGTGCGCGTGCCGGTTTTTGTCGGCCATTCAGAAGCCGTCACGGTCGAATTTGAACGCCCGATTTCCGACGATGAGGCGCGCGAGATCCTGCGTGAAGCGCCCGGCATTCTCGTCGTCGACAAGCGTGAAGACGGCGGCTATGTGACGCCGGTTGAATGCGTTGGCGAGTTTGCGACCTTTGTCAGCCGCATCCGCGTCGACCCGACGGTCGATAACGGCCTTTCCTTCTGGTGCGTTTCCGACAATCTGAGGAAAGGCGCGGCGCTTAACGCCGTGCAGATCGCCGAAACGCTGATCAATCGCGGTCTGCTCAAAAAAGCCGCCTGATGCGGGGCGGCGCGCGGGCGCCGCGTCGAACGGAGACCGCCATGCGCACCTTAGCAATCATCGCCGCTCTTATCGGTCTGCCGGGCGCCGGCTCAGCAGCGGCGCCGGCAGGCTACGAGACGATTTACGACGCGCCGACCCGCGTCAATCTCGGCGGCCGTCCCGTCACCGCGGACATTGCGCTGTCGGCGGACAGGGCGGCGGCGAAGACGGGCGAATTGAAACTTGCGCTGACGACCGATGTCACCGAATTCATCAGCGACACCGAGCGCGATCTTGAAAAATGGGTGGCCGACCATCAGGACCGCTGCGGCCAGCGCTGGGGCGCGGGAAAACCCTATATCGGATTTCCAAAAGGCGCGATCCGCTTTGCGCTCGACATCGAAATGGAAATCTGGACCTGCGGCTGGAACGGCAAGGGCGAGCCGTCGCGCATGGTGCTCGAAACCGGCAAGGTCGACGTGACCCTTATACCCGCTGCGGTCGACGGCAAGCTGCAGGCGAGCCTTGGCGATTTCTCGATCGAAAATCGCAGCGGCGTTTCAAAATATCTGCCGCTCGAATTTGTCGTTCGTAGCATCCTCGAACAGGAAATTAAGAATCTGAACGCCAATCCGAAATTCTACAAAGCGCCAAAACCCTTCATCGACGAGGGCTTTGTCTATGAATCAATCGTCGGCGATTTAGACGATAAGGGCCGCGTCGTCATTACCGCGCGCTACCGGGCGAAGGGCGCTGAAAGCAAGCTGAAGAAAATTGCCGATCGTGTCCGGACCGAAGGCATCAGCGCGGAAGGCGTCAAGGAGTGACCGACCAGGCTGCCGGCGTTGACAAGGCGGCGGCTGAAATCCGGCTCGGCCTCATTTGCGGCGTTGCGGCTTACACGTTGTGGGGCCTCTTCCCGTTGTATCTCAAGCAATTGGCGCCAGCGACGGCCGCCGAAATTGTCGCGCAGCGCATTCTCTGGTCGGTGCCGTTCGGCGCCTTCATCCTCAGCCTGCGCGGCCAGTGGCGCGAAACGCTCGCCGCCGTCAAATCGCCGCGCGTTGTCGCGCTGCTGGCGATTGCGGCGGTTTTCATCGCCTGCAACTGGCTGGTCTATGTCTGGGCGGTCGCCAACAATCATGTGCTGCAGGCAAGCCTTGGCTATTACATCAATCCGCTGATCTTTATCGCGACGGGCGTTATCGTGCTGAAAGAAAAGCTCAGCCGCGCGCAGATCGCCGCGGTTATTCTGGCGGCGATCGGCGTCAGCGTCCTCACCTTTGGCGCCGGGGTTTTTCCCTGGCCGTCTTTCGTGCTGGCGTTCAGCTTCACCGCCTATGGCTATGTGCGAAAAACAACGCCAGTCGGCGCCATGCCGGGGCTTTTCATCGAAACCGTCCTGTTGTCGCCGGTCGCGCTACTGTTCTTGATGTGGCTGCAATCGAAAGGCGCGATGGCGCTCGGCCATCACGGGTTGCGGCTCGATCTCCTGCTGTTTCTCGCAGGGCCCGCGACGGTTATTCCGCTGGTGACATTTGCGCTAGCGGCGCGCCGGCTGTCGCTGACGACCATCGGGTTCCTTCAATATATCGGGCCGACCGGACAGTTGATGCTGGGTCTTTATTACGGCGAACAGTTCACGCTCTTCCACGCCATCTGTTTTGGTCTCATCTGGACGGCGCTCGCCCTGATCAGCGTTGACGCCATTCGTCGCAATCGACGCGTTACGAAACCGATCTTGGGTTAAGCCGCTTCAGCGTTCCGGAAAAACTCAACAGCGGTTCGCCCTCGCAAACGACGATGCCGCGCGCAAACAGCAGCGATTTGCCGATCTTCGTCGGCTCGCCAGTCGCCATGATGAATTTTCCGATGGGCCCCGGCCCGATGAATTCGGCGTTGACCGTCACCGTCACCGCGCGGAATGGGCCGACAACTCGCCGGCAGATATCCCAGAGCGCCATGTCGGCGAGCGTCAGCAGAGCGCCGCCATGGACGATGCCGCCAGCATTGGCGTGATGCGGCTCCGAGAAAAAGCCAACGCCCGGCTCCTTCTCTTTATAGTCGCGGAAATAGAACGGGCCGGCGTGAGCGCTGAACGTGTCCGGAAAGGACTGCAGCTTCCAGCCGCGCGGCACATTGGGGTTGGGTGGCGTATCGCCAGTCATCTCGCCCGTCGCCTCGCCCGTCATCTCGTTTGTCATGGCGCCGCTTTAGCGCAAAAGCCCGGCGAGGCAAGCGCTTGCTGCAGCCAGCCATTGCGGAAATCGCCGCGCCCGGCGCAATCTATGCTTCATGGAAAGCTTTCCCGACGCGAAATTCGTTGACGCTGCTGGCGTCCGGCTTGCGACTTACGAAGCGGGCGCTGACAACACCAATGCGCCGCCCGTCATTCTCATTCATGGCTGGCCGGAGATCGCCTATTCGTGGAAAAACCAGCTCGGCGCGCTTGGCGCGGCCGACTTTCGCGCCATTGCGCCGGACCTCAAAGGGTTCGGCCGCTCGGACGCGCCGAAAGACAAGGCGCTCTACGATATTCGTCACATCACGGACGATCTGGCGCATCTGCTTGACGCACTCAAAATCGACAAGGCGGTTTTTTGCGGCCACGACTGGGGCGGCGCGATTGTCTGGCCAATGGCGCAATTGCACCCGGACCGCGTCGCTGGCGTCATCGGCGTTTGCACGCCGCATAGCCCGCCGCCACCCGTGCCGCCTCTGTCGATCATGGAAAAGCGCTTCGGGCCGAAACACTATATCGTGCAGTTTCAAACGCCCGATGAGCCGGAAGCCTTGTTCCAAACCGACCTGCAGCGGTTTTTTCAGCTGATGTTCCGTCGTCCGCCGGCGCGCGCCGTTGCTGAAAAACTCGGCGTCCGGATTTTCGATTTGCCGGGACGCTTTCGCGACGGGCCGCCGCCTGATCCGGGCGCCGTCATCATCAACGCAGACGATCTTGCCATCTATGTCGACGCCTATAGGCGATCCGGGATGCATGGCGGGATCAATCTCTACCGCAATATCGACCGCAATTTTGAGATCATGCGGAATGTCGATCCGATCATCCGCGCTCCGGCGCTGATGATCAGCGCCGAGAATGATTTCTTCCTTCCGCCCGAAGGCGCTGACGGTATGGAACGCCTTGTCCCCAATCTTGAAAAAGCGTTGATCAAAAATTGCGGCCACTGGGTCACGTGGGAGCAGCCGACACAATTAAACGCGCTGATTGCGGACTGGATGACGCGTCGATACAAATCAGCTCAAATTTGAGGCGAAACTCCCGCCTTGTTTTCGACAAAAGTCCGAAAGCAGCGTGCAGTTTCTGTCAGGAATTACCGCAAGGCTTGCTTCTAAAGGACGGGAGAGCGAGCCATGCGAACAACCATGATCCTGGTCTGCGCGAGCTTGTCGGTTGCGGCGGCGCCGGCGCGCGCTGACGGCGCTGAACCCAATTTTGCGCCGTTTGAAGTGAATCAGTCGCCGCCGCGGGGCGGACACGCCATCACGCGTTTCAATGTCGCCGGCGATGCAGTTACGCTGCATGCCTATGGCCGCAAGGCGCGCGCGCGCATGCTCGGCGCCAGCCGGGAAGTTGAGGCGGCGCGCCAGCAGAGCGCGGCGTTCGATCCAAGGACGCGCCCGGCGATCGTCACCTTCGAAGCGCGCCTCAGTTTCTAAAGCGCATTGAGCGCCGAAAAGAGCCTGACCGCGCGCGGATCGCCCGACAGTGACGGCGACATCTTGTTCATCACATAGGCGGCGCTGAGGCGCCGCGCCGGATCGACCATCACCGCAGAGCCGCCGAAACCCGGCTGGCCGAGCGCGCTCGGGCTCGGCCCGAAATGCCCATTGGTGTTGACCATCAACCCCGCCGCCCAGGTCAGATGAAAAGGGAGGACAAGATCGTCGCCGCTGATCCGCGGCTTCAGCGCCGCCTCGACAACCGCCGGATCGATGATTTGCGCGCCGTGTGCATCGACACCCTTATTGGCGAATGGCTGCATGATTTCAGCGAGCGCGCGCGCTGTGCCGTGCATGTTCGACGCCGGAATTTCAGCCGCCAGCCAGTCTTCGCGCGCGACCTTTCCCGCCGCCGACCATGGCTTCAGGAATGCGATTTTGGTGAACTCGCTATCCGGACGATGCACCGGCGCGCGCGGCGGCTTTGGCATATAGGCGATGCGCGCAATGTCTCCTTGCGACAGGCCGCAATGAAGGTCGATCCCCTGCCCGTCAAAATAATCCTCACGCAGAACCCTGCCGATCGAACGTCCGCTGGCGCGGCGAATAAGTTCTCCGGCGATAAAGCCGATCGTCTGCGTGTGATAACCGGCGGCGCTTCCCGGCGCCCATAGCGGCGCCATGGCGGCAAGACGCGCAGCGATCTTGTCGTGGTCGATCCACTCTTCCGGCGGGATCGGCTCGGCGAAACCGCAAAGCCCCGCCTGATGCGACATCGCCATGGCGACGGTGATCTGAGCTTTGCCATGGGCGGCAAATTCTGGCCAATAGTCGGCAACCGGGCGCTCAAAGTCGAGCCGGCCCTCGCTGACGGCGCGCGCAACCAGCAGCGAGATCGCCGCCTTGCCGCTTGAATAAACGCAAGCGAGCGTATCATCCGTAAACGGAAGAGTGCGGTCGCGATCCGCCCATCCGGCGTAAAGGTCGGCGACGAGCGCTCCGTCCTGAAAGGCGCAAAAGCGCGCGCCGAGTTCTTCGCCGCCCGCAAAATTGGCGATGAAGGCGTCGCGGACTGCGGCCGGCGCATCGCCGGCAATGTCAATGGGATTGGTCATGGCCGAGCGCATATCTGAAAGCGCGCTGGAATAAAAGAGCGCGCCTTAGCCAGAAAGCGAACAGCCGAAATTGGCGCGGATGAAGGCCCGGCGCGTCGGCGCGTCGGCGTTCAGCACGCGCGACTTCATATCCGCCTTGTCCGCCGATTCCTCGATGATCCGCGCCGCGTCGGCGGCGGTCTGCGCATCGGCGCGCGCAAGCCGTTCCGAATAGCAGCGCCCGCGCGCTTCCGAGGCGCCAAGGCGACGAAACCCCGCATCGAACCGCGCGTAATAATCGTCGCGCCGCAAGGCGCTATCGCCAGCGCAGCCAGCAAGCGCGATAATCGAGAGGAGTGAGGCGACTTTCATCATCATACACTAACAACTGACAGAGGCCTTCTGTTCCAGCCTCCAGACGAGGGAATCGAGCCGATCCTGCCCGAAGAAGGGCTCGTCATCGAGAACCATCAGCGGCACGCCCCAATGCTGCGCCATCTGCGCTTCCTCATTACGGGCGATGACGGCCTTTATCTTGTCCGGGTTGGCGCCAGCCCATTGGTCGAGTGCGGCGAGCGCAAGGCCTCCCTCCGTCGCCGTTTCGGCCATGATCTTTTCGTCCTGCCAATTCTCGACCCCGCCCCAGATCCGGCGCGAGACCGCGCGCGCGAAAGCAAGGCCGGCCTTCGCCGTTTCTTCCGCCGCGATCCCGAGATCCATTAGCCGGTTCAAGAGCGGCTGCTCGGGGTCGACCTTGCCGGTAGCCATATTCATCGCAATCGGATCGGGCCGCGGAAACGCAAACGGAATTCCAAGCCGCGCGCTTTCGCGCATCACGTCCTTGAAAAGATAGGGGAGCCATTGCGGACGATTGCGCTCGAAGAAGGTCGGCTCGCGCATGGCGAGCGGGCGCACGAAGCGGAATTCATGATCGATATCAAAACCGGCGACGATCGACGCCAGCCGGTCGATCGCAAGATAGGAATAGGGGCTGCGAAAGGACCAGTAGATGTCGAGCTTTGGCATGGGCGCCCTCCTCGCGGCGATCATCCTTGATGTTTTCCCGTCCCACCCCTAAGCGTCGGCGTAATCGGCATCTCGCGTCAAGGAGCGCTTCTGATGGCCAGAACTCTCAAGGTCGCCGCCCTGCAAGCCGCTTTCGGCGGCGACATCAAGGCGAATATCGCGACCGTCGAAACGCTGATCCGGGCGGCGGCGAAAGACGGCGCGCAAGTGATCCTGCCGCCTGAACTGTTTCAGGGCCCCTATTTCTGCAAGCGCGAGGAAACGGAATGGTTCCGCGAGGCGCATCCTTGGCGTGAGCACCCTTGCGTTACCGCGCTCGCGCCGTTGGCGAAGGAATTGAATGTCGCGCTGCCGGTCTCAATCTTTGAACGCGACGGCCAGGAATATTACAACAGCCTCGTCATGGTCGACGCCGGCGGCGAGATCATGGGGCTTTACCGCAAAAGCCACATTCCGGACGGGCCGGGCTATGAAGAAAAATTCTATTTCCGCCCCGGCAATACCGGCTTCAAAGTCTGGAACACCAAATTCGGGCGCATCGGCGTCGGCATCTGCTAGGACCAGTGGTTCCCGGAAGCCGCGCGCGCGATGATGCTGCTGGGCGCGGAAGTGCTTTTCTATCCGACGGCAATCGGAACCGAACCGGAAAACCCGGCGCTCGACACGCAAGCCCGCTGGCGGCGCGCCATGATCGGTCATGCTGTGTCGAATGTCGTCCCCATCGTCGCGTCCAATCGCATCGGCAATGAAGAAGGGCAGATTTTCTACGGCTCGTCTTTCATCACCGACGAAGGCGGCGACTTCCTAGCCGAGATGAACCGCATCGATACGGGGTTCATTGCAGCGACGATCGACCTCGACCACTCAGACGAGCGCCGCTCAAGCTGGGGCTTCTTCCGTGACAGACGGCCGGAGCTTTACGGGAAGATTTGCGGGCGGGAGTAAAACTTACGGCGCGGCGGCGCCCGACGCAAACATCCGAGCGACATTTTTTAGAGGCTGCGCGCTGTTGCGCACGCGCGCAAGAATCAATGCGCCTTCTATGGCGCACAAGAACACTTCAGCGTTGCGCCGCGCCACTTGACCCGAAAGACCCTCTCGCACGAAAGCAGCGGCGGCAATGTCGATCCAATGATCGAACGCCTTACGTCCGGCGTCGGTGATTTGCGGCGCGCCCGGCGCGCATTCGAGCATCGTCGTCGCGATCGGGCATCCGGAGCTGAATTTGCCTTCTTTCATCCATCGCCCGTAAGTCGTGACGACGCCTTCGATGAAGCCTTTGAGGCTTCGCGTCTTATCGAATTGTTCCTGCAACATCGCGGCGATGAGTTCGCCCGCGAGAGTGACGGTCGCTTCGGCAAGGCCTTCCTTGCCGGCCGGAAAATAATGATAGAGCGACCCCTTCGGCGCGCCACTTTCGGCGACAATCTGCAAGAGGCCTGTCGCGGCGTAGCCCTGCCTGCGAAAGAGCCGCATCGCCGTCTGCACGATATTGTCGCGGTGCTGGTCCTTCCGACCCATCGAGGCGGCGTCCGCTCTAGCTGCCATTCGATCTTGCCCGCGCCGCACTTCGCCGTCAATATAATAGACCGGTCTATATAATCGGAGGCTTCGAATGACGGTGAAAACAACCATTTCCGGCGGCGTCGCCCGCATCGCCATTGACGATGGCAGGGTCAACGCGATGACCGCTGACCTCCTCGGCGCAATTTCCGGCGCGCTCGCCCAGGCCCGCGAAGCGAAGGCCATCGCCGTCCTCACCGGCCGGCCGGGAATTTTCTCCGCCGGCTTCGACATGAAGACATTTGCGATGGGACCGGACGCGGCGCGGCGCATGGTTGAAGCGGGCGTCACGGCGATCCTTGATATTCTGCGCCACCCAAGACCGGTCATCACATGCGCCGCCGGGCATGCCTATCCGATGGGCGCGTTCCTGATGCTGGCGGCCGATATCCGATTCGGCGTCGACGGCGATTATCGAATCGGCATGAATGAAACGGCGATCAAGATCGACGTACCCGATTTTGCGCTGGCGATCGCCAAATCGAGGCTGACGCCACCCGCGTTCGCTTCGATCCGCACGGCGCGCATGTTCTCGCCGGCAGAAGCGGTAAGCGCCGGCTATCTCGACTTCGTCGGCGACGAAAAAGAAATCGGAATGCTTTTGGAGGATGAGATTTCAAGGTCACTGGCGCTCGATCCCCAAGCGTTCCGGTCGACGAAGCAAAGAATGAACGCCGACGTCATCGCTGCGATCACCACTGCCGGAGCGCCCAGTGAGCTGCTGGCGTGAACGAGGTTCAAAGGCGGCGACTTCCTCGCCGACAGGAAACGCACCGATACAGTTTTCATTTCTGCAATGGTCGTTCTCGACCACTCAGACGAGCGCCGCTCAAGCTGGGGCTTCTTCCTCGACAGACGGCCGGAGCTTCACGGGAAGATTTGCGGGCGAGTAATCTATGCAGCGATCCAGTCGCGCGCCGCAGCTTCTTCCGCAAGTTTGAAGACCTTTACTTTCGCTGGCATCAGGAAACCAAAGGCGCTGATCGAATGCGCGATCCAATCGACGTCGGTTACGACCGCTATACGCTCCCAGTTGAAATAATGCGTCATGCCGACGGCAAAATCTTCCCAGGCGGCGCCCGGTTCAATTCCCGAAAAATCAGCGCCAATCTTATAGAACAAGTGAAGCTTTTTTTGATCTTTCAGCGCCGCCTCAACCGCCGGCTTCAGCACCGTGTCATAGTCGCTGCGGGTTACATGGCCGCTGCATTCAAACGCAACGGTATTCGCGGGGAATCCGCTCAATTGCTTGATCATTATTCTGGACCTTTCCGTAAAGCGCGCATCGGCGCCAAAATGGCGCAGCGGCGCGCACGCGCGCGCTAAGAGAAGTGGGCGCCAGTCAGCGTTTCGTCAACCCATGTCGGCACAATCTCACTCGCCCTGCCGTAGCGCGCGTCGGTGAAGGCCCACGCGTTTTCCGACGGTTCGAGATTAAGCTCGATGCAGGGAACGCCGTACGCCCTCGCCTCGCCGACGAAACCGGCGGCGGGATAGACCGATCCCGATGTGCCGATTGAGACGAAGAGATCGGCGTTCGAAATAGCGGCGGCGATGTCGGCCATGAACATCGGCATTTCGCCGAACCACACGACATCGGGCCGCATGCAGCAATTGGAATTGCATTTGGGGCAGCGCGTTTCAATTGAAAGGTCCTCAACCCACGAATGAGCGGCGCCACAAGCATTGCAGCGCGCTTTCAGCAACTCGCCATGCATGTGAATGACGCGCTTTGAACCGCCGCGTTCGTGCAGATCGTCGACATTTTGCGTGACGAGGGTCAGCGCATCGCCGAGGCGCGCATCGAGTCGCGCCAGCGCGAGATGCGCCACGTTCGGCTGCACGCCGGCAAGACCGGCGCGCCGCGCATTGTAGAATTCATGTACGAGGGCCGGATTGCGCGCGAAGCCTTCGGGCGTCGCCACTTCGTTGTAATCGTACTTCGCCCAGACGCCGGCCGGATCGCGAAAGGTTGAGACGCCGGAATCAGCGGAGATCCCGGCGCCCGTTAGAATCACTGCCCTCGATATTTTCGCCACTGCGCCCCGTCAGTTACAGCGGAAACTATCGCCCCATGAAATCGCCCTTGCCGATCGGCACGCCGCAATTGCGCAGATTGAGATACGCGGTGGTGACGTGGAAATAGACATTCGGCTGGACAAAATTCTGCATATATTGATGACGCTTCAAAGTCAGCGAATTATCGCCCATCGGCACGGTGATATCGACATCGGGGTTAGCGTCGATCTTCGCCTTGTCATAGTCCTTGATTTTCGCATGCGCGGTCGCAACGCGCGCCTTCAATTGTTCGAAGGTCGTTTCGGTGTCCGGGAATGACGGCGGCTCGGCGCCGGCAAGGCGCGCAAAACCCCTGACCGCAATGTCGCAGGCGATCTGCACCTGGCGCGCCATGGTGAACATGTCGGGCGCAAGCCGCCAGCTTGTGTAGACGGTTTCATCGACACCGGCCGCCTTGGCGTGAGCCGCCGCCTTGTCGAGTACGGTATTGAGCCCGCGAAACATCTGGTCGATCGCTGCAAGGCCAATGGATGACGTTGTATATTGCATGGAAGTCCTCTGTTGAAACGCGCCGCACCATAGTCGTTCCGCCAAGCTTGCAACAGCGCCGCTTCCTCACATAAGAGTGACTGGCCCCGAGAGTGTCTGGACGAAGAGTGACTGGCCGATGAAGCGCATCCTTTTTGTCTGCCTTGGCAATATCTGCCGGTCGCCCGCGGCCGAGGCGGTGTTGCGCGCCAAGGGCGCTGAGCGCGGCGTTGACCTTCATATAGACTCGGCCGGAACCAGCGACTGGCATCAGGGGGCCGGCGGCGATGCGCGCATGATCCGCGCGGCGGCAAAGCGCGGCTATGCGCTGGGCGGCCACAAGGCCCGTCAGGTCGCCTTTTCGGATTTTTATGAGTTCGATTTCCTGCTGGCGATGGACGAGAGCAACAAAGCCGACCTTCTCGCGATGGCGCCGCCGGACCGCGATTGCGACATTCGCCTGTTCCTTGAATTTGCCGGCGGCAGGACACGCGAAACGCCGGACCCCTATTATGGCGGGCCAGAAGGATTTGATCTTGTGCTCGATCTGCTGGAAGCTGGCGCGGATGGATTCCTTGCGCATCTTCAAAAAAGCAGCGCATGATAGGAGGCGATATGTCTATACTTGCAGCAACGCTGTTTCTGGCGGCGAGCGCCGCCTCGCCAGTAACGCGCGTTCAAGATAGCTATCCCGCCCTGTCGCCGGACGGCCAAACCCTGCTCTTTCAATCGACCCGCAATGGCCGCTGGGCGCTTTACACCTCGAAGCCGGACGGCTGCGACGTGAAGCTGCTGCTCGACAGCGGCGACGATCCGGTGACGCCGTCCTGGTCGCCCGACGGCGCGATGATCGCTTTTGCCGCAACGGTCGACGATCGGTCGGAAATTTTTGTGATGAAGCGGGACGGCAAGGGGCGCCAGCGCCTCACCAATGATCCGGGCGATGATTCGCACCCACACTGGTCGGCGGACGGGCGCCTCTTTTTCAATTCGCCGCGCGCAACCCCCGACCGCAGCGCCGACTGGTCGGACCAGCATCACGATATTTATTCGATGAATGCGGATGGAACCGACATTCAGCGCCACACCGACTGCAAGGCCGTCTGCACCTTCCCGTCGCCGTCGCCGGATGGAAATTACCTCGCCTTTCGCAAGGTCTTTCGCGAGCCCGCGCGCAATTGGGACCAGTCGATCGGCGATCGCAATTCGGAAATCATCGTCAAGGATTTGAAGACCGGCGCGGAGAAAAACCTCAGCGTCGATCCCGCCTTTGACGGCTGGCCGGTATGGACGCCGAATTCAATGTGGGTCGTTTTTGCGTCAAACCGCGGCGGCCGGTCGAATGTCGGGCAGATTTATGCGGCAAGGCCCGAGGGCGGCGCCATTCGTCAGCTGACGGACGATGACTGGTCGAACGCCCAGCCCTCGGTGACGAGCGATAACACGACGGTGTTGACTTACCGGTTGATTGAAACCCCAGACGCTGAATTCGGCCATATCGGCAGCGTCGCGCTCACCCTGCCGTTGAGCGCAGCTGACTGACGGGCCGCAGGAAGTAACTCTCGACGATCTCGTAATGCGCGGCCTCTGATCCCAGGTGCGATTCAAAGAGGTGAAACTCTGCGACTGGAAAAAGTCCCGCCGAGAAAAGTCCGTTGGTCGCGCAAAATGCCGCGACCGCGTCGGGCGGGGCGCCGTTCAGATAAGCGAGCGTCACATGCGGCGAGAATTTTCGCTTTTCTTCGGTAAACCCGGCGCGCCGCAGCGCCACGCAAACCTTCGACTGCAAATGGTTGAGCGCGGGATTTGCCGACGCCCCGACCCAGAGAGCGCGCGGTTTCCTGTCGCCGAAAAATCCGCAGCCGGTAAGGCGAAGATCGAAGGCGGGGGCCGAGACGCCGCCAAGCGCCGAGGCGATTTCATCAAGCCCGTGCCGGTCGACCTCGCCGATGAACGCCAGAGTCAGGTGAAAATTATCGCGCGGCAGCCATCTCGCGCCGCGAATGCCGGTCTGCAATCCCGCGAGCGCCTCGACGACATCGTCAGGAAGCGAAAGCGCAACAAATAAACGGTGCATTTTCTTCCTCCTGCGGCTTCGCCGTCTTCAGCGATTGTGGCCGCCATTCCCTTTCTAAACCTTGAATTCGCCCGGCGTTAAGACCAGGAAAAGGCGTCATGCGGCAAGGAGTGATGCTTGAGCGGTCAACGCCTTTTCTGCCTCGGATACGGCTATGTGGCGCGGCGTTTCGCGCCGCGCCTCATCGCAAGCGGTTGGACGGCAGCGGGAACCATCCGGGTCGAGGCGAAGGCGGCGGCGCTCCTTACCGACAGGGCGGCGCCGGTCCTGTGGCCCGAACAGGCCTTTGACGCTGAAGCGTTTGACGGCGTCTCCGCCATTCTTGTTTCAACCCCGCCCGGCGATGATGGCTGCCCCGCCTTCGCCACATCGCGCGACGCCATCACCGCGCATGGCGTCCGGATAAACTGGATCGGCTATCTTTCGACCAATGGCGTTTATGGCGATCACGCCGGCGCATGGGTTGATGAAGGCGCAGCCCTTAACGCGACATCGCCGCGCGCGCTCAATCGCATCGCGGCGGAAAACCAGTGGCGTGGTTTTGCGCGCGCGCACAACCTGCCGCTCGTCATCTTTCGCCTGCCCGGCATTTACGGACCGGGGCGCTCGGCGCTCGACAGCGTGCGCGCCGGCCGCGCGCAGCGTATCGTCAAGGAAGGACAGGTCTTCAGCAGGGCGCATGTCGACGATATCGCATCGGCGCTGGAAGCGAGTATCGCAAACCCGGCGGCGGGCGATCTTTTCAACATCGCCGACGATTTACCCGCGCCGCCGCAGGACGTCATCGCCTATGCATGCAGGCTGCTCGGCGTTCCGCCGCCGCCGCTGGTTTCGATTAACGACGCCAATCTTTCCGAAATGGCGAAGAGTTTCTACGCCGACAACAAGCGCGTCTCCAACGCCCTGATGAAGGCGCGGTTATTGCCTTCGCTCAACTACCCGACCTATCGCGAAGGCCTTACCGCCCTTTGTAACAACGATCAGTGATCGTCCGCCGGGCTGATTACGATATCATCGAGCCAACGATTGATGCGCTCGACTTCGCATTTTTTCGGATCGCCATAACTCGACTGGAAAACCAGCGACGCGCCGGTTTTGACACATTGCGTTCCGTCTTCC
This sequence comes from Parvularculaceae bacterium, assembly GCA_041753055.1. Taxonomy (GTDB): domain Bacteria; phylum Pseudomonadota; class Alphaproteobacteria; order Caulobacterales; family Parvularculaceae; genus Amphiplicatus. The sequence goes on along the minus strand of JBGSVH010000103.1, from coordinate 25,086 downwards.
GCCTTGATGGCGTCGGCAAACAACATCGAATTGGTGTCGCAACCGCTCTTGAAATGGAAAAACGCGCGGCCGCCGCCTTCAACGTTGACGATCAGCACATTGTCGCGCGAATCATAGGTCTGCTGTTCGGCGGGAACCGCAACGCAGACTTCGCCGAGCGCGTCCGACATGTTGCTGTCGTCGTTTTCATACTCGATCACCGGCGGCGGCGGCTTTGGCGGTTCCTTTTTCTTCTGCGGCTCACGCGCATAGACAGAAGACGACGCCAGCACCGCGGCGACGACCAGAACTGACTTCATCATGGACTTTGCCCTCGATCGATCCCGTCGCGGCGGCGCAATTTTCTTGCGCACGGACAGGCGACGCGAAACCTGCGCCGCTTTTAGGGCGAATTCAAGAAGGCGTCTTCATTCCCATACGGAATGTCAATCGTCATTGTCGTCGTCCGCCGCATCATCGTCAGCGGCGGCGTCCGGATCCCATTTATAGATTTCCGAAATCACGCAACGCGTGGTGTTGGGAAACTTGAAGTCGCCAAAGGCGGAGCGCGAGAAGATGAGACTGTCGCCAGGCGTCACGCAACCGCCGGCCGGCCGCTGGTCGATGGCGACCGCCTGCGCCCATTTCAGCTCACTGTAATTGCAGGCGCCGATCAGCGTCGCCTTGTACCAGTCGTTGACGCCGCGCTCGAGCAGGATGGCATCGTCCTCGCCCTTGATCGTCCTGAAATTGTTAATGTCCCGGCCAAAGCAGATGCGGTTGACTTGTTCGCCGACCCGCGGATCGCCTGCCGGCTCTTCCGCCGACGCCGTCGCACCCGTCAGCGCCGCCGCCAGGGCAATGGCCCCCGCCTGGACAATGGCCGCCGCGGTCCGAAAATTCGTCATGATATTCCTCCAAGCTTGCCGCCAGCCCCCGCACAGTGGGTATTTCGCCGCAATTATGGAGGGAAAAAGGCGAAACCGCCCTGACGGCGATCAACTTCAAGGATATAAAGAAATCTTTATATCACTCTTGGCGAGGCCGCCCCTGGTTGCTATAAGCCCGCCAAATCGAGCAACCCCAGAAGGAACAACGCCCCATGAACGCGCCCGCCCATCACGACTATTTCGTTAAGGACATGAAGCTCGCCGACTGGGGCCGGACCGAGATCGAGATCGCCGAGACCGAAATGCCCGGCCTGATGGCGACCCGGGAAGAGTACGGCAAGCAGCAACCCTTGAAAGGCGCGCGCATTGCCGGCTCGCTGCACATGACGATCCAGACCGCCGTCTTGATCGAGACGCTGCAGCATCTCGGCGCCAAAGTCCGCTGGGCCTCGTGCAACATCTATTCAACTCAGGACCATGCAGCCGCGGCGATTGCAGCGGCCGGAACCCCGGTCTTCGCCTTCAAGGGCGAGAGCCTTGAGGAATACTGGGACCTTTGCGACCGCATCTTCGACTTCCCGAACGGCGAAACCGCCAACATGATCCTCGACGATGGCGGCGACGCAACGTTGCTGATTCTCTTGGGCGCCGACGCGGAAAAGGATCCCTCGCTCCTCGCCAAACCGTCGAACGATGAAGAGCGCGCGCTGTTTGACACGATCAAGCGCCGCATCGCCAAACAGCCGGATTTCTATTCGCGCACCAAGGCGGCGATCAAAGGCGTCACCGAAGAAACGACAACCGGCGTGTTGCGCCTTTATCAGCGCCAGAAGAAAGGCACGCTTCCCTTCCCGGCGATCAACGTCAACGATTCCGTGACGAAGTCGAAATTCGATAACAAATATGGCTGCAAGGAATCGCTTGTCGACGGCATCCGCCGCGGCACCGATGTGATGATGGCTGGCAAGGTCGCGGTCGTCTGTGGCTATGGCGATGTCGGCAAGGGCTCGGCCGCGTCGCTGAAAGGCGCAGGCGCGCGCGTCCTGGTCACCGAAGTGGATCCGATCTGCGCCCTTCAGGCGGCGATGGACGGGTTTGAAGTCGTCACCATGGAACAGGCGGCGCCCCGGGCCGATATCGTCATCACCTCGACTGGCAACAAGGACGTCTTGACCGTCGATCACATGCGCGCGCTCAAGGACATGGCGATCGTCGGCAATATCGGCCATTTCGACAACGAGATTCAGGTCGAGGGCCTCAAGAATTTCAAATGGAAGAACATCAAGGACCAGGTTGACCTGATCCAGTTTCCCGACGGAAAGCGGATGATCCTGCTGTCACAGGGCCGCCTCCTCAATCTCGGCAATGCGACCGGCCACCCCTCCTTCGTGATGTCGGCGTCGTTCACCAACCAGACCCTGGCGCAGATCGAATTGTGGACCAAGAACGATCAGTACAAGAATGAAGTCTATGTCCTGCCCAAGCATCTCGACGAGAAAGTCGCCAGCCTCCACCTCGCAAAGGTCGGCGCGACCTTGACCAAGCTCTCGAAGGAACAGGCCGACTATATCGGCGTCGACGTCAAAGGCCCGTTCAAGTCGGATCACTACCGGTATTAAGGCGCATTCACCCTCGATCCTTCGAGGGGGCGGAACAAGAAGGGCGGCGCAGCTAATGCGCCGCCTTTTTGCTGCGCCGCCAAAGAAAACCGCTCGGTATTTTCATTGTTGACGGCGCTGAAGACTTATAATCTGAAATGCAGAAGGCGCCGGGACTTCAGGAATTCCGTATCGCGTAGCTTTCCCCATCCCGGACCAGCCGGACGCCAGTCGGCGCCTGCAAACGGGAGGAACGCGATGTTTTTCAGAATGATTTTCGGCCTGCCAGGCGCCGCCATTATCACGGCGCTGCTGTTTCTGGCGATGGGATGGCTGATCCGGCAGGAAGCCGATGTCGGCAAGCCGACACCGCCTTTGGGTCCAATCACTGCGCAGATCACGGAAAGGCCAATTGACGTCCCGACACCGCCCCAAAAGCTGCCGCCATCGCCGAAGCCAGTTGATATCGAGCATGCGCCGCCGCAGGCTAATCCCGGCGGAAAATTCATCATCGAACCGATTAAAGGCCCCGGCGGCGACGGCCGCCCGATTATCGATTTCACCGGGACGCAACCAACCATCCGCCCGCAGCCAACCTACCCCGAAAACTGCCGGGCGCGCGGCGCACAAGGCGTCGTCATGGTCGAATTCGACGTGACGGCGGAAGGCAGCGTCATCAATCCGCGCGTCATCGCGTCGGAGAATTCCTGTCTTGACCGCTCGGCGCTCAACACCATCCAGAAATGGAAATACACGCCGCAAACCGATGGTTCGGGACGCCCCGTCGCGCAACGCAGCTTGCGCCAGACGTTCAATTATCAACTGACGGAGTAAGAGGCCCCCTCAGGCCCTTCGGGCCAGCTCCCCCGTTTACGGGGGAGCTGGCCCGAAGCGACTGACGTGGCGCAGCGTCGAGGCAAACACCTCCCGCCGGTTGATGCTCCGTATACAAATCACAAACCACTGGTTGCCGGTTTAACCATGATTATTCGTTTCGGATGCGGAATTCTAAGTCCCTGTTTTATCCGTATAAAGATGGTTAATTCGCGTCATGGGTGTTGAGTTATCCCCCACCTTATCCCCCATGTTATCCCACACCCTCCGGGCGGCCTTATGATGCTCCCCAATCGAAGCGCGGAGAGGCGTTGAGCTCACCGTTTTCAAGCGGCTTCGATCCGGTGCGCGTCATGGCCGGGCCCGCGTTACGGAGGGTCTTTCCATGGCGGCGGCCACGTCCGGGCTTTGGCTGCCTATTCAACGCGGCGCGCCTAAACACCGCGCCCCGGGGCGAAGACGGCCGGACAGCCGATAAAACGCCGGGGCGCAGATGGTGAGAGCCGGACGCGTCAGGCGCGGGACGCGAGAGCGTCCTCAAAAAACTAAATAGACTGGATGGTCCCGCGTCCCGCGCGCCCTCTCCATTCTTTCAATCAGCAACCTGCCGGGAATTCGTTCCGCGGAGAAGGAGAAGCCGTGCGTGAAAAAACCTCGCCACCCACCGACGCAACAAGGACCAGCCGTCAAGTGCGACGCTGCGGAGGTCATGACGGAAAAGCAATTGCAGTCATACGCCCATGAATTTCGCGAACGCGTCACGGGATTCGCCAGCGACTATGCGCGCTATGTCCTGGTCCCGCGCATCCTTGCCGACAACCGCCGGCGCGCTGGCGATCCCATGGCCTGCCCCTCCGACTATCATTGCCTCTGCGAGATTGATTGCGCGGACGCAATGCCGCTCTGCAAGGGGCGCCGCGCCAACTGCAAATTCGCGCACCGCAAGCCGCCGCCCAGCCCATTCATGAGCAAAGACCTGTTGCGTTTCCGCTTGCAGCGCGCCGAGCAGGAGAAGATTCTGAAATCCCTGCCGTTCGATGATTGCGATCGGCTGATCGGCGAGCTTCGGTCGATGAACCGTCAGATCACGACCGCACTCCGGCGCATCCATGCGGCAACCGGATGCAATATCACCCGCAACATCACCGGCTGGATGTGACGCCGCCGGCTTCAAAGCGGGTTCCCTTGCCGCAAACGCCGCTATAGAAGGGCCGCCAAACGGGACCAAGAACGACGCCATGACCTACAAATCCGACTTTCTGCGCATCATGGATGAGCGCGGCTTTATCCATCAGGGAACGAACCTTGAAGGGCTCGACCAGAAGCTCTCCTCCGGCGTCGTCTCCGGCTATATCGGCTTTGACGCAACGGCGCGCTCGCTGCATGCGGGCAGCCTCATCCAGATCATGCTGCTTCACTGGCTGCAGGAGGCCGGGCACCGGCCGATCGCGCTGATGGGCGGCGGCACCACCAAGGTCGGCGATCCGACCGGCAAGGACCAGCAGCGCTCGCTTTTGACCGACTCTGAAGTCGACGCCAACATCGCCTCGATCAAGGGCGTCTTCGACCGTTTCCTGACCTTTGGGACCGGCGCCAGGGACGCGGTCATGGTCAACAATGACGAGTGGCTGTCGCGCCTCGGCTATGTCGAATTCCTGCGCGATTATGGAACCGAATTCACCATCAACCGTATGCTGACTTTTGATTCGGTGAAGCTGCGGCTTGAACGCGAAAGCCCGATGACCTTTCTTGAATTCAACTACATGCTGATGCAGGCCTATGATTTCCACGAGCTTTACCGCCGCCATCATTGCACCTTGCAGATGGGCGGCTCGGACCAGTGGGGCAATATCGTCAACGGGGTTGAACTGTGCCGGCGCAAGGACGGCGCGGAGGTTTTCGGCCTGACGACGCCGCTGTTGACGACGGCGTCGGGAAAGAAAATGGGCAAGACCGAAGGCGGCGCCGTCTGGCTCAACGCCGACATGTTCTCGCCGTATGATTACTGGCAGTATTGGCGCAACAGCGAAGACGCCGATGTCGGCGTCTTGCTGGCGCGCTTCACCAAACTTCCGATGACGGAAGTTCGCCGCCTCGCCGCGCTCGGCGGCGCCGAAATCAACGACGCCAAGAAAATTCTCGCAACCGAGGCGACGGCCTGGCTGCACGGGCGGGCGGCGGCCGACGTGGCGGCGGAAACCGCGCGGCGGACTTTTGAAGAAGGCGCGGCGGCCGAAGGCCTGCCGACCATGACGGTCTCCCGAGCCGAACTTGACGCCGGCCTGCCGCTGCTTCGCGCCTTTTCCGAGACGGGTCTCATCGCCTCTAATGGCGAAGGACGCCGGCATATCAAGGCGGGAGCGCTGAAAGTCAACGATAGTCCGTGTACGGATGAAACGCCGCTGACCGCGGCGGACCTCGCCGGCGACGCCATCAAGCTTTCGGTCGGCAAGAAGAAGCACGCACTGGTGCGGGTGTCGTAATTACTGCTCCGCAGCCTGCGGAGGCGTTTGCTCTTGCGCCGCCGCTTCGCCCTCGAACATGCGGCGAAAAACGCCGGGCGCCAGCGCCGACAACGGGTTGACGGTGACGCGCGGTTCCGCGGCCGGACCGCTGACATCATATGACAGCGCCAGAAGCCCTTCGCCCTTGCGGTTGACGAAAAGACCGCCAATCACCGGCGCCTTGCCGAGGAAGGAATTAAACTGATAGGCCGGCGCCACCGCGCCCGACAGCGTCACTGCGCGATCACCCTCGAGGGCGAACCCCCCTTGCGCCGTGATGCCGACCGAAGGACCCGTGGCGCGCGCTTCGATAACGCGCACGGCGTCGTTCTCAATCGCAAACCGCGCCATCGCATCCTTGAATTCGATCCCTTCGCCGCTCATCAGATCGGCAAGGCCGGTCAACGATCCCGCCGCGAAAATCTTGGCGAACAACGGCGCCTTGACGACGCGAAGATCATGCGCGGCGAGTGCGCCCTTGCGCGGCGCGCCGGGAACCCCTGGCGTAAACGAGAAGTCGAGCCAGCCCTCGCCGCCCTTGACCGACGTCAATCCGAAAATGCCGGCGAGCATCAGGCCGACATCTTCAGAACGCGCTTCAAAGGTTTGCTCGCCCTCGGCGGCGCCGGCTTGCTTCAACTCGATCGACAAGGGTTTTTTCGCCGCGTCGACCGCGGTAAATTTCAGCACATCGATACTGTCGGCGCTGCGGCGAAAATCGAGGGATGCGTCGCGATAAGACGCGCCGGCGCGAAAATCGACGCGCTCGATCCTCGCCGCGATGTTGAAGGGCGACTTGCCGCCATTGTCGCCAATGCCGTTATCGATTGCAGTTTTGATCATCTCGCCCGCATTGAGATAAGCACCGTCAACCGTCATCGCGAGGCTGCCATCGCCGCTTTTGACGCCGCTGATTGCAAGATCGGCGGCGCCATCGAGCGAGAATGTCGGAATGTCGAGATTTGTGATCGCGCCGGTCGCATCGAAATCGGCGCTGCCAGCGATCGCCGCGCCGCCGCCACTGAGCGAAAGCGCGGAAACCCTTGTTCCTTCCGGCGAAAAAGCAAATGTCGCCTTGCCGGTCGCCGGCGCTCCTGCCGGTTTCATCCAGCCGAACTGTTCCGACACCAACGCCGCACTGCTCAGATCGGCTTCAAGCTCGAGCGCGCGCAAAGCGTCAACACCGCCCGTCGCCTTTGCCGTAAACGGAACATCGCCTTGCACCATCTGGCGCGTTGGAATGCCGAAGAGGTCCGCCGTCGTCGAATTGGCGACGCCCTTCACGTCGATAAAAGTGTTATCGCCGCCGCCGGCGAACTTCTGCCGCCATTCGATCGTAACCGGCGCGTCGCCGACATGCGCATCGCCCTTGATCACCATCCCGTCCGTGTTGAGGTCAAGCCGCCCCTTGCCGCCGGAAAGCGACGCCTCGCCGATGATGCCCTCGACGGCGAGCCTGTCAAAAAACGCAACGCCGTTGAAGCGATAATCCTCCGGCGGCGCAATGCGCAGATTGGGCCGCCGGATTTCAACCGTTGCGGTCGCCGGGCCGGAAAACTGCTGGGCGGAAAAATTCGTATCCTTCAGCACCGACAACGGCGCTTCATCAAGAACGCGCAATATGTCGCCAGTGTCGCCGCGGGCCTTGAACCGGAAAATGGCCGGCTGGCCCTTTGGCATCAATACCGGGATTTCGACCTTTCCGTCGGCGAGAGACACATTGGCGGCCTGCGCCTTTTCCGCCTGAAAACGGAAACTGTTGCCGCGCAACGTCCCTGCGCCCGAGACGCCGGTAAGCGGCGTCATTTCCGGGGCGTAGAAAACCTCGGCGTCATCGGCGCGAAAGGTAAGCGTCATCGCCTCATCCGGCAACGCGCCGTCCGCAGCGATCCCGCCAGCTTTCAGATCCATGGTGAAATCGACCGCGCTGAATACGCCCTTTGGCACGCGCGTTTCGACGAATTCACGCGCGCCCTCCGCCAGTGTTCTTGGCCAGACCTTTAGCAGCGATTGAGGGCTAAGCGCGCCGTCGATCCTGATCGCCGCCGTCACCGCCGGCGAGACGCCGCGCTCTTTGGTGATGGAAACGCGCCCGCCAAGGCTCGCGCCAAGAAAGCCCATCGACAACGCGGAGACGTCAAAATTTTTCCCTGCAATATCATAAACGCCGGTCAAGGTCGCCTGATCAACCGTCACCGCTTCGTCAAATGCAGACGGATAAACTATCGTCAGCCCCTCACCCGCGACCGAAAAACTGATGCGCGCAACGCCCTTTCCCGCCGCGTCCGCTTCGAGCGCCACGACGCCGCCGAGCGAGCCAACGCCAGCGGCGCTGTCCCATTCGACACTCTTGACGTCGAATTCGTTTCGCGCCGGATCGAATCCGGCGCTCGCCGAAAACCGGCTGATGCCGGTCGACCATTCGCCAACCGTCAAGGTTCCCTTGTCGGCGACCAGGTCGATCTGCGACGCCAGCACTCTTCCGTCACTACTGATATCAATGACGGCGTCGCCGGAAATCGGCGACGTCAGCAATTGCGCCTCTTCGCCGAAAAGTACGGCGACCAGATCTCCGACGGGCGCGTCGCGCAAATGCACTTGCGAAGAAATAATTTCGGTCGAAACATCATACCGGGACTGAAGCTCCAGGTCAGCCGCTTTCCCGCCGATCTCGAAGTCGGACGTCAATTCGGCCGCATAGCCGTCCGTTGTTCGCTCGACTGCGGCGTCGCCATTGCTGCCGCGCCATGTCCGCCCGCTCGCCTCGTCATAAAAGGTAATACTCGTATTTCGAAGGTCAGCGCGCTTGAACGCTTCGCGAAAATAGGCGCCGCCGGTCAACGACCGGAAGACACGCGCCCGCTCGCCGCCGGATTCGCCAAATTCAAGGCGGAGCTTGCGGTCGCCGCGCCTGACAATTCTAAGATGCGCGCCATCGACCAGCAGGCGGCGCGGCCCCACTTTTCCGGACAGCAAATCGCTTGGAAAAAACTCGATTTCGACGGTTGGCAATTTGGCGCTGGCGCCGGCGTCACCGCCGCCAAGCGAAACATCGCCAAGATCGAGGTGATAACCGCCCGCCTCGTTCGATCGCGACAGACTTATTGTTCCGATCCGGGCAACGGCGCCGTCAAAGACCGTTGCATTGGCGAGGCTGCGCACCATTGGCGCAGACCAGTCGAGGACGACCGGCGCCGACTGCACCCGCCAAAATAGGAAAGCCGTGCATGCGAGAACGGCCGCGAACGCAACACCCGCAGCTTCCAGCAGAATTGCTCCGGCGCGTACAATGCGCGACTTCATGCGCGAATTCCGCCCGCCCCTTGCTCGCCTGACCGGCCGCGCCGGTCCCCTGACAAAATTCGTAGTGACAATATAACGCGCAAGCAAGCGGAGATTGGCCGCGGCGGCGCTTGATCGGACGCAGTGTCCGCGATTAGGTCGCATAGAGGAGATTTCAGCTTATGACGGCGAAGAAAAAAGAACTGGCTGAGGGCGCCAAAGCCCCGGATTTTGATCTGCCGACTGATGGAAATGGCAGGGTTAACCTGAAGGACCTGCGCGGGTCGCCGGTTGTCCTCTACTTCTATCCGAAGGACGATACGCCAGGGTGCACGCGGGAGGCGCTGGATTTTAACGCCGCCGGGCGGGCGCTCCGTCGCGCTGGTGCGACGGTCATTGGCGTTTCAAAGGACACACCCGCCAAGCATGACAAGTTCAAGGCGAAACATCAGCTTGGGTTCACGCTCGCCTCCGATGAGGAGGGCGACGTGATCGCCGCATACGGATCCTGGGTCGAAAAATCGCTCTATGGGCGGAAATACATGGGCATAGACCGGTCAACTTTCCTGATCGATTCCAAAGGAAAGATCAGGCGGATCTGGCGAAAGGTGAAAGTGGCCGGTCATGTCGAGGACGTCCTCGCGGCGGTGAAAGACGTTGACTGACCCCTGGGATTGGCAATCGCTCGCGCACGAGGTCCTCACCTGCCCGGACCCATCTCGTAAGTGCAAGGTCGCCGGCGATGCTTTTCGGGCGCTGCGGGCCGGACAACTATCGTTCGGCCAGTCACCGCTTATGCCTCCTGATTGGCCCGCCAGGCCCCAATACCTGACCCTTCTTGCGCCCGCCGACATGCCCCGCCGGCGCTTTGCGACGCTCAGCGGCCGGATCGCGCTCCTGCATGCGATCGCCCATATCGAGCTCAACGCCATCGATCTCGCTTTCGACATGGCGCTTCGATTTGCACCCGAAATTGACTCGGTCGGGCTGGACTCAAGAAACTTTGTTCACGAATGGTTCCTGGTCGGCGCCGACGAAGCGCGGCATTTCCTCATGTTGGAGCATCGCCTTGGCGAAATGGGCGCGCGCTATGGCGACTTGCCGGCTCACGGCGCGCTTTGGGAGGCTGCTGCGCTGACCTCTGACAGCGTCCTCGCCAGACTGGCGGTGGCGCCTCTGGTCCTTGAGGCCAGGGGCCTCGATGTCACGCCCGGGATGGCCAGCCGGCTCCGCCAAACAGGCGATGAGGCCAGCGCCAGCGTCCTCGATACGATTTTTGAGGAGGAAATAGGCCATGTCGCGACAGGCGCCCGCTGGTTCCTGCAGCTTTGCAACGCTCTCGCATTGGCGGCTGAGGTGACATTCAAAGACCTCGTCGCTTCAAGGTTCCGGGGAAGCCTGACGCCGCCGTTTAACCACCAGGCGAGGTCGTCAGCCGGACTGCCAGCGGCTTTTTATAGCAATTGGAACAATCCTTGCGACCATGGCGAGGCCGCCAATTTGCTAAATCGTTAAAAAAGTATGGTTATTTCATCACATAACAGTTGCGAAATGCGGGCAGATCGGCTGCAATATCTTAAGGGGTGTAATCGTACAACGCTCTCGGGCGTTTATTAGGGGCGACTTTGAATGAGCCGCAAGAAGGCCGGCCAGACGAAGCGTATCATCAGCCGGTGGTTTAAAGAGCGGCAAATTTACCACCGCAGCGATGGCGTTGTTCACTTCATATCGATGTCCGCGCGGACGCAGATTGCGCTCGCGACGGTAATCGGGGCTGCGCTTTTGTGGGTCGCTTACGCCTCGGTAAACGTCGTCTTCAAGGAACAGATCATCGTCGCCAAAGAGCGCGACCGGCGCGTTATCGAAACAGTTTTCAACAAGCGGATGGCGCAATCCCAACGCGCCTATGACGATGTCAGTTCGCTCAACGTCATCATGCAGCAGGAATTTGACGCGACAATGGCGGAAATTTCCGCCCGGCATCAGACTCTGAAGAGCATGGTTGAGCGCAAGGCGTCGGCGGACGCCGATCTCGACGCGCTGGCCAAGGGATTGTCGGAAGCAGGGTCGCCCAACGGGCAAAAGCCCCTGAACGGCAATCGTATCATGATAGACGTCGCGCCGACCGAGCCGACGCCTAGACAGTCCCGTATTTCGCTGTTGCGGCAACAAGCGGAACGTGAGGCGAATGCGCAGGGCACGCAGGTCCCAGCAAACAGCCCCGCCGCGCCCGCACTGCTGCAGATGCGGACCGCCTCCGCTGAACTTTACGTTGAACAGGTTCTGCTTCTGGCGTCACTCGAAGAGCGGGCGGCGAAGGAAGTTAAAAATCTTGAGATGGTTCTCGCAAGCACGGGCGTACGTCCCGAGGATTTGATCCAGCCGCCCAAGATTTCCAATTTGGTGTTAGCGCAAGGCGGCCCGTTCATTGACGCGTCCAATCTGTCCAGCGCTACGTCGTCGTTTTTCCGGCACGCCAACAGGGCTGGCTTGATGGTCGATGAGCTTCGCGACATCCAGGACGCTGTCAATTCAATCCCGCTGTCCTCGCCCTTAACCGTCAGCCGCAAGTTCACCAGCGGATTTGGCGTTCGCCGAGACCCCATTAACGGGCGCACGGCTAGCCATCACGGCATCGATTTTTCAGCGGCTTGGGCCTCGCCAGTAACAGCGACCGCCGCCGGCGTCATCAAATTTGCAGGTTTGCGGCAAGGCTTCGGTCGTTGCGTCGAAATCGACCACGGAAACGGGTTTGTGACGCGTTACGCCCATCTTAACCGAATTGTCGTACAGCAAGGGCAACGGGTGAAGCTGCATCAAAAGGTCGGCGAGCTCGGAAACAGCGGTCGCAGCACGGGACCGCACGTCCATTATGAGGTGCTTTTCAGGGGTCAACCCAGAAATCCTCAACGCTTTATCGAGGCTGGCAGGTATGTTTTCGAAAGCTAAGCAAAAGACCGCAAACGACGAGCGCGCAAGAACGCAGATGTCGGAAGCGAGCGCCGCTTCATCCGGACCCGCGCCTGCACAATCAAAAAGGTCGAGTTCAATGAAGGCGGCCGGCGTTCCTTCGATCATTTCAGCCGACGTCGTCCTTCGTGGAAACGTAAATTCCGCGGGCGAAGTCCAGCTTGACGGCGCCCTTGAGGGCGACATAAAGGCGTCAATGCTGATTGTCGGCGAGAAAGCGTCGGTCAAGGGCGAAATTATTTGCGAAAGCGTTGTCGTACGCGGGCGCGTTGAGGGCGGCATCCGGGCAAAACAGGTGGCCCTTGCAGCCACCGCCCACATTATCGGTGATATCCTCCACAGCTCGCTTTCGGTCGAGAGCGGCGCTCATTTTGAAGGCAACTGCCGACACTCAGACGATCCGTTATCGGAAGCGGCTGCAAGCGATTTTCGCAAGCAGCGCCCCCTTGGCGGTCCTGCGCCGCGCCCGATCGCTTCGGCCATCGCCGACGATGCTGGCAGCCGCGCGGCGAGTAACGACGCGCCGTCCTTCCTCAATCAGTCAAGATCGCCCCTGCGTTAGGTTAAAGAAGCGCTGGCGAGAATTTTGTCCGGGGCGCGCCTTGCGCCTATGCAATCAATTTGCGCCCGGATCGCCGGCAATGCGCTGCGCCAACGCCGCCGCCAGGAATTCATCGAGATTTCCGCCCAGAACGTGATCAGGATCGGGAGATTCGACGCCCGTTCGAAGGTCTTTCACCATCTGATATGGCTGCAATACGTACGATCGGATCTGATGACCCCAACCGATATCCGTTTTTGAATCCTCTGTCGCCTGCGCCGCCTCTTCACGCTTTTGAATTTCTTGTTCGTAGAGCCGCGCCCGCAGCATATCCCAAGCGGTCGCACGATTCTTGTGTTGCGACCTTTCGTTCTGGCACTGAACAACAATACCAGAGGGTATATGGGTTATCCGGACAGCTGAGTCAGTTGTATTGACGTGTTGACCGCCAGCGCCCGAAGACCGAAATGTGTCGATCCGTACGTCGCTTTCGTTTACGTCGATTTCGATGGTGTCATCAATGACCGGATAGACCCAGACGGATGCAAATGACGTGTGGCGCCGCGCGTTCGAATCATATGGCGAAATTCGGACCAGGCGATGGACGCCGGACTCCGTCTTTAGCCATCCATAGGCATTATGTCCGGACACCTTGACCGACGCAGACTTGATGCCGGCTTCGTCGCCCGCTTGTTGCTCAATCAGTTCGGCCTTGAACCCACGTTTTTGCGCCCATCTGAGATACATGCGAAGCAGCATCGCCGCCCAGTCATTTGACTCCGTGCCGCCAGCCCCGGGATGAATTTCAAAATAGCAGTCGTTGGCGTCCGCCTCTCCCGCCAACAGCGCCTCAGTCTCCGCTTTGGCCGCGCGATCTGCCAAGGCGGCCATTTGGCTCAAGACCTCTTCAGCGCTTTCCTCATCGCCTTCTTCCGCCGCCATCTCGGCGAGGAGCCCGAGATCGCTTTGCTCACTCGAAATTTCGGTAATTGCTTTGATCTGGGCTTCGAGCGACGTTCGCTCTTGCATCAGTTTGCGCGCGACTTGTGGGTCGTTCCAGAATTCCGACTTCTCTGTGAGAGCGTTCAGTTCCTCAAGCCGGCGATTGGCGTGATCCCAGTCAAAGACGCCTCCTCAGCAATTCAAGCGACTGCTTGATTTGCTCGGTTAGAGATTCAATATCGGTTCGCATAAGATTTCCTTGCGCGCCCTTCAAAACTCGATTCTTCGGGCGTCCTAATAGAGTCCGTTAAGATCGTCCACCGAAGACTGGATCGGCTCGTTTGACGGCGAAATCGGCGCCGCGCTTAGAGGATCAAGACTAAGGTCGTCCACCGACGGACCTGCAACTATTGAATCTTCCGCCTTAAAGGCTTCGAGGATTACATTCGGGTCACCAGGACCAGCCGGCCGTCCGGTTTTGGCGTTGACGCGAACAAGCCTGATACCGGACGGAATTCGGAAGGGAATTCCAGGTTGATCCTTCAGGGCGTCGGCCATGAATTCGCCGAAAATTGGCGCGGCAACACGACCGCCCGCCTCGCCTTGGCCCAATGTTTGCGGCATATCGAACCCCACAAATACGCCAGCCGCCAGATCCGGCGAAAAACCGACGAACCAAGCGTCTTTGTAATCGTTGGTCGTACCGGTTTTTCCGGCGATCGGTTTGTCGACAGCTCTCTTGACGACAGTGCCAGTACCGCGTGCGACCGCGCCTTCGAGTAACGACACAATCTGGTACGCCGTCCGCGGGTCCATGACTTGCTCACGATCGTCCAGCAATTGTGGTTCAGCCTGTTCCGTCCACTCTTGATTTCGGCAATCTTGGCATTCGCGCTTGTCGTTAAGATAAACGGTCTTGCCGTGACGGTCTTGCACTCGGTCGATGACGAACGGCGCCAGATGCTTTCCGCCATTTACAAATGTTGCATAGGCGGCGGTAATTCTCATCAGCGTCGTTTCGCCGGAGCCGAGAGAAATCGCCAGTTCACGCGGCAAGTTATCGGACAGGCCGAATTTCGAAACGTATTCAACGATACGACCGATTCCAACGTCCTGCGCCAAGCGAGCCGTCATCGTGTTCCGCGATTGTTCAATGCCAAGGCGTAGCGTGCTTTCCCCATAAAAGCGGCCTTCGGCGTAATTTCCAGGCTTCCACCAACTGTCGACACCAGGAGCAACAAACGGCGCATCCAGCACGATGCTTGACGGCGTGTAGCCGCTATCAAGCGCTGTCGCGTAAACGAACGGCTTAAAGGTCGATCCTGGCTGGCGCTTGGCCTGGATCGCACGATTGAACTCCGACATCTGAAAAGAAAAGCCGCCGACCATCGCCAAGACGCGGCCGGTGTGCGGGTCTATTGCGACCAGGGCGCCATTGACAGCGGGGGGCTGGCGGAGCGCAAAAATTCCCTCTTTTTGCGTCGCTTCCACATAGACGACGTCGCCTTTCTTGATGACCTGCTCGACGGCGGTCACTTCCGGCCCGCGCGCATCGACTGACTTGTAGGCTTGCGCCCATTTCAGATCTTCAAGATTGATTATGCCTTGCGATCCATCAGCAAATCCAACGTTTGCCGACTTCCCTTTTGATTCCAGAACCAGCGCCGGCTTCCAGGGCTGCAAATCCGAAGACAACCGCTTGTTGTCAAGCAGCGTCTTTTCAACGCCTGCAAGGTCTTTCGCCCAGTTTTCGCCGACCGCCATCGACGATACTGCGCCGCGCCACCCGTGGCGCCGGTCATATTCAAGCAACCATTTGCGCAATGCGTCGCCCGCGGCTTTTTGAAGCCGCGGATCAATCGTCGTCCTAACGGCAAGTCCGCCATCATACAGCGCATCCGAGCCGTAGCGTTCAGCAATCTGCTTTCGGACTTCTTCCGCAAAATATTCGGACGCCCAGTCCCGCGCGCCCAAAGGTGGGGCAATCTGGGCGTTCAGCGGCTGGGACTGCGCCGCACTCAGCTGCTCTTGATCGATCTTGCCATCCTCGAACAAGCGACCGATCACCCAGTTTCGGCGCTCAACAGCGCGATCATAATTGTGGACCGGATGATAGTTGCTCGGTCCCTTGGGAATTGCAGCAAGATACGCCGCTTCTTCTATTGTCAGTTCATCCAGCGACTTGTCGAAATAATTCAATGCCGCCGCAGCAACGCCATAAGAGCGGTTACCAAGATAGATTTCATTCAGATAAAGTTCGAGAATGTGATCCTTGGTAAACGCTTTCTCAATCCGCCGCGTTACCAGCCACTCCTTCATTTTCCGTTCAATTTTTTGTTCACTCGACAAGAGGAAATTCTTTGCGACCTGCTGCGTTATAGTCGAGCCGCCTTCGAGGCGCCGGCCGCGGATCAAATTTCCAATGTTCGACACCTGGGCGCGCACTATGCCTTTGAAATCGAGACCGGTATGTTCGTAAAAACTCTTGTCTTCAGCTGAGATGAAGGCGTCTTTCACCAGATCGGGCATCGCCTCGATCGGCACGAAAAGGCGGCGCTCGCGGGCAAACTCAGCGACGAGCGCTCCGTTGCTGCCGTAAACCCGGGTTGTGACGGGCGGCTGATACTCCGCCAGCTTTTCGTAGTCGGGAAGATCCTGACTGAGACTGAACATGTAAACTGCAAAAGCGCCAACAGCCAACGCCGATAAAAGGACGCCCGCTGCAACTACCCCCCCCAGTATTTTTATCGCCAGGGGCAGGCGCATAATAACGGCGCCAAGCGAGCGCCTCGGCGCGCGAAGGTCTTCTGCGTCGGTTTCGTCAGGAAATAAGTCGTCAGACATGACACGCTCTCAGCACATTCACTCGGAAACTCCAAGCTCGACTTTCCTCTAAAATGAGGTTGATTGGAGGCCGCCCCAACCGCCTTATACGCTCAATTTGGCCCAAAAATCGAGCCTTAACGCATCTCCGGGTCGATGGCGTTACTCGCGTGCTTGGCCGCCGCACGCTGTTGAAAATAGGCGTCGATTGCCGCGGCGGCGGCGCCCATTGACCGTTTGCGCCATGCCGGAGAGCGAAGATTTGACTCATCCTGCTTGTTTGAAATGAACGCCAATTCGAGGAGCACGGCGGGTACGTCCGGCGCGAGCAGGACCTTAAAATTCGCGCGGCGATGCGTATTGTTCAAAAGCGGCGTCACCCCGGACAGTTTTGAGATCAGGATTTCTGCGAATTTGTCAGATTCGTTTGCGGTCTCACGCTGGGCCAGATTGTAGAGTATTCCGCCAACCTGTTGCCCCGCCTGACCAACATCAAGATCATAAACATTGTAGTTGCCATTGGCCAAAGCCTCGCGCGCCGACCTTTCTGTTCCCTCATCCGACAGCGTATAGACCGAGCCACCCCTGACTTTTGGGTCTGAATGCGCGTCAGCGTGCAACGAAATAAACAGGCCGGCCTTGGCGTCCCGCGCGATCCGCGACCGCTCCTCATGCGCCAGCCTCTTATCTTCGCTGCGGGTGAGCACAACGTCATACCGTCCGGTCTCACGAAGAATTTCGGCGAGAGCCAGCGCCGCTGACAAGGTCAGGGTGCTTTCTTGCGATCCAGCGGCTCCTGCCGCGCCTGGATCAGTCCCGCCATGCCCAGCGTCAATCACTATTACCGGACGGGCCACAATCACTGGTTTTGGCGGCTCTCGCGGAACTGTCGTCGATTCCGACGGCAGCGCCGCGGTCTCAACGGGCGCGACCGCCGCAATAACCTGCGTCAGATTCTCAAATTTCGGCGGTGGCAAGCTCGCTGCCAGCTCACCCGGCTTTGCAGCGGTGAGATCGATGACAACGCGGTGATACGGATTCGCCTTGCTGGGCGAAATAACAAAAACCCTTTTGATTTTTGTGTCTGCTGCAAGGCTGAAGGCGATTTTCGGCCGATCCGACGAAATCTGGTCCAACGCGTATGCCGAGACCTGCCCGCCGCCTTTTCCATCACGCGAGAAGGCGTTTGCGACAGTGGAGTTCGAAAAGCTCACTGCCAATTGTCTGCCGGCCGCGTCGGCGGTCAAGCCATATTCTGGCAACCCCTTGAAATCAAATACCAATCTTGTCTCTTCGGGCGAAGTGACCCCCACCCGGACGGCTGCTAGCTCGGCCGCGTTCACCACATTGCCAAACGAACAGAATGCCGCGACAAGAGCAAAAAATCTATGCAACTTATTGTTTTTGTTACGATAATACATAAATGTACCAATCAATCGCCGATATCATGTGTGCGTAGAAATCCTTTGCTTCCTTCGTTAACGCGCCGTTACGCCCAATTCCACCAGCCATTGAAATCCCGAGTCGGCATTAACCAATGCTTTTCTTTTTCAACGTGCTAATGCATTGTCGTTACAGCGTGATTTGAATCGAGGCGAAGTCCGCCCATATCACGTAAGGAATTCAGTTCGCGAGCCTGCTCGGAACGTTTTTTTGGATTAATAAAGGGTCGGTCGATCATGTCGGCCCGCCCTTCTGGCGCTTTGGCCCCCATTTTGTGGGTTGGGTGCCGCCGGTTGCAACGAGGCTTAGCCTTGCCTGTGACCTTCGTAAGGCTTCCCCAGGCGTTATGGCGTCGGGGTGAACAACAACCGTCGCTCCATCAGGCAGCGGCATTTATTAACCAAGGGCGGTATGGCGCTTGAAATTGCAATCGATGGAATAACCGCTCTTGGTAGAGCGGCTTTTCCCATTGTGCAGCGACCACCGCTCGTCAATGAGGGCGGCGCATCGGATCAGAGCCGGCGCTGCGCAAGTGAATTTAATGACCAAGACGATGCTTATCGACGCTGCGAACCCGGAAGAGATCCGCGTTTGCGTGCTACAAGGCGGCAGGGTTGAAGATTTCGACTTCGAATCGGCGGCCCGAAAGCCAATCAGGGGAAATATCTATTTAGCGAGAGTGACGAGGGTAGAACCCTCGCTTCAGGCGGCGTTTGTCGAATTTGGCGGTAATCGCCACGGCTTTCTCGCGTTTAATGAAATCCACCCGGACTACTATCAGATTCCGGTTTCAGATCGGCAATTGCTTCAAGCGGCGGATGCCGAAGAAGCGGCCCTTGTGGCGGCGCTCAATCTCACGGACAGCGGCGAAGACGCCCTTGACGAAATCGACGCAGAGTTTGGCGACGATCATGGCAATGCGCGTGAACGAACTCACGAACACACAACTCGAGCGACTGATTCAGACACGCCCGCTGCCGAAGCCGAGGCCAGCGACCTGTCCAATGATGATGGGATTGAACAGCGTGAAATCGTTTCTTCTGGGGACGACGCCGAGGATAGCGCTGCCATCGGAGAATCCGCCGATGACGAAAGCGAAATGGAGATCATCGACGCAGGCTCCGACGACGTCGAAGAGAATCCAACTGCAGACGACGAAGATAGCGACGACACCTTGGTTGATGACGACGAGGTGGACGATTCGGCGCGGCCTGCCCGCGCCCGGACGCCGCTTGATGAATCGCTTGCCAAATTGTCCCGCTCTCAGCTCATTGAGAAATACAAGGAAGCCCGGCGGAAGCGCGCGCGCCTGCTTCGCAATTACAAGATTCAGGAGGTCGTCAAGCGCCGTCAGATTTTGCTGGTGCAAGCGGTTAAGGAAGAGCGCGGCAACAAAGGCGCCGCGCTGACAACCTACTTGTCGCTGGCCGGGCGCTATTGCGTATTGATGCCGAATACGGCTCGCGGCGGCGGCATTTCCCGCAAAATCCCCGTCGCTGCGGACCGCAAGAGGTTACGGCGGATTGTCGATGGACTCGATGTTCCGACCGGGATGGGTCTCATTATCCGCACGGCCGGCGCCAAGCGCACCAAGGCCGAAATCAAGCGCGACTATGACTATCTGGTTCGCCTCTGGGAGAATATCCGAACGCTGACGCTAAAATCGATTGCGCCCTGCCTGATCTACGAAGAGGCGAGCCTGATCAAACGAGCAATTCGCGACCTTTACGACAAAGACATCGGAAATGTGCTTGTTGAGGGCGACGGCGGCTATCGCGAAGCTAAAGACTTCATGAAAATGTTGATGCCGTCGCATTCAAAGAATGTTCAGCCCTACAAGGAAAAAACCCCGCTGTTCCTTCAGCACAATGTCGAATCGCAGCTCGACGCAATGTACCGGCCAACCGTCAGGCTGAAATCTGGCGGTTATATTGTCATCAACCAGACCGAGGCCCTGATTGCGGTCGACGTCAACTCCGGGAAATCGACGCGCGAGCGCAACATTGAGCAAACCGCCCTTAGAACCAATCTCGAAGCAGCTGATGAGGCGGCTCGTCAGTGCCGTCTTCGGGATCTCGCCGGTCTTATCGTCATCGACTTTATCGACATGGAGGAAGGCCGGAACAATCGCGCTGTTGAAAAACGCCTGAAAGACGCCCTGCGCGCCGATAGAGCAAGAATTCAGCTCGGTCGTATCTCGGGATTTGGACTGCTCGAAATGTCGAGGCAAAGAAGGCGATCGGGCATCATTGACGGTACGACGCACATGTGTCCGACCTGCGGCGGCGCCGGCGCTGTTCGCTCACATGAAATGGCGGCGCTGCGGATATTGCGATCGACGGAAAATGAAGCTCTTTCGAGCAAGGCGGGTAATCTGCAGGTGAAGGCGGCGCTGGACGTCACCTTATATATTCTCAATCACAAACGAGAGTGGCTGCGGCGTATCGAGACCGATTACGGCGTTACCGTGGAGTTGATCGCAGATTCTGCAAAAGCCGGTGACAATTTTGAGATCGAAAAAACAGGCACACGAATTGAAGGGCTGGCGGTAGCCGAAGTCGTCCGCGCCGATACGACGGAAACGATCGAGCCTGAAATCGAAGCATCCGAGACGCTCTCTGATGAAGACAAAATCGAGGACTCCGATGAAATCGCTGACCACTCTGGCGAAGACAACACCGGCAAGCGTCGTCGGCGCCGTCGGCGCAAACGGCGCGATGACAGCGGAGAACAGGTAACAGCCGAGCGCGCGTCGATAGAAGATACTGAGGACAACCAGGCAAGCGCAGCCGCCGCCGACGAGGATGCGACTGGCGATGAAGAACTGCCGCAAGATGGCGAAGAGCGTCCGAGAAAGCGTCGTCGGCGCGGCCGTCGTGGCGGGCGTCGCGGACGGCGACCAGATGAAATGGAAGCTGACAACAGAGCAACAACCGACGCAACAGCAAATGGCGTTACCTTCGAAGGCGAGCAACCTTCGCTTGATTGGCCCGAGGAGGAACCTCCGGCACCAAGCCGGCAGGTTGACCACGAGCCATCTAATCCGAAGAAAGCGCTTCCGGATTATTCAGAGCCGGCAAGGTTAGACGCAGGTGAAGTAGCAACAGAGGCTGGTAATGCGCCGACGCCTGATGCGCCGCCGCCTGTTATTCAGGAATCGCCGACACCGGCCGCAGCCCAGTCCGATCCTGAAAAGCCCGCTCGGAAGGGCTGGTGGAGCCGGGCGCTCGGCGGCCAGTAAGCGCTGCGCGGATGGTCACATTTCCGCCATTACAGGCGACAATTCTTGTTTTGGCAGGAAATATCGGTTTGGGTCAGAGCATGAGCATGAACAGCAAGATCAAGATAGCCTTGGCGGCAACCGCCATTTTTGCTGCTTCGGTCTCACCGGCGACTGCTCAGAGTGTTTTACGCGATGCCGAAATCGAGCAGTTTCTTGATGACTATTCCTTGCCGGTGTTCCGCGCCGCTGGCATCCCTGCGGATGAAATTAAAATATTGATTATCGGCGATCAAACGCTCAATGCGTTTGCCGGCGGATTGGTCATGGGCGTGAATACCGGGTTGCTCACCATCTCCGATACGCCAAGCCAAATTCAGGGCGTCATCGCGCACGAAGCAGGTCACATCGCGGGCGGACATTCCGCGCGGTCGGATGAGGCCTTGTCTGCGGCGACGCGACCGATGTTGCTCAGTCTTGTTCTTGCGGCCGGCGCGATTGCAGCGGGCGCTCCTGACGCGGGCATCGGCATTCTTGGTCTCGGCCAGAGAATTGGAATCGCCAATGCGCTGAAATACAGCCGCGGTCAGGAATCGAGCGCGGACCAGGCCGCCCTTTCCTACCTTGAGGCGATTGGCCGGTCCGGCGAAGGCTTGATCGAATCCTTTGAGAAAATGCGAAATGACCAGTTGATCCACGGGCAAAGGGTCAATCCGTATCTGCAGAGCCACCCGCTCGCCGTTCAACGCGTTACGGCGCTCAGCGAAAGGGCGAAACTATCTCCTTATTTTGACGTGAAGGACTCTCCGGAAGAAATTGAGCGGCTTCATCTCATCCAGGCGAAAATCCGCGGCTTTATGCAGGACGTCAATGTAACGTTGCGTCAGTACCCGCTGTCAGACCAGTCTGAACCCGCGCTTTATGCGCGCGCTGTCGCGTATTATCGCTCCGCCGACCTTGACCGCGCGCTAAAGGAAATAAATCGCCTTTTGGCTGCCCATCCCGACAACCCTTATTATAACGAGCTGAAAGGCCAGATGCTGTTTGAATTTGGCCGGGTCGCCGATGCGATTGAGCCGCACCGTCGTTCGGTCGAACTGGCGCCCGGCAAAGCTCTGTTGCTCATCAATTATGGTCGGGCGCTGGCGGCGACGGAAACCCCTGCAAATCTCGACCAGGCGGTAACGGAATTGAAATCGGCGTTATTGCTTGAGCCGGACAATTCTTTCGGGTGGTTCGAACTTGCGCGCGCCTATGGCGCACTCGACAATGAGCCCTTGGCGGACCTTGCAATGGCGGAGTCGCGCTATAACGATGGCGCAAAACCAGACGCCGCAAAGTTTGCAATGCGCGCCCGCAATGGCCTGAGGCAGGGAACGCCCGAATGGCGTCAGGCGACTGACATTATCGTCGCCAGCCTGGGGTCAGATCCTTCTGGCGGCGCAGCAAGAGACAAAAAGGACCCACCACCGACACCCGACCCAAAACGTCGATCGGACGAAGTCCCGGACCCAAGTCCGCAATTTTCCGGAATTTGAATCGGACGCGACCGAAATCATCAACCGATTAGAGGACCAAGTTGTGAAGCACCGACTATTGATTATCGCAGCTATGGCCGGCGCGGCCTTTTTCGGCGCGATCGCCGCCAACATCGTCTCAGCGCAACAATCAAAGCCAGAGATCTCCGCCAATCTCGATCGCGCGGCGATTGAACAAATCGTGCGCGACACCATTCGCGAAAATCCCGCAATGATTGTTGAAGCGCTCAATCTCTACTCCGAAAATCACGTGAAGGATACTGCGCGCGGCTACCTGCCTGAGCTACTTTCGGAAAACAGCGGGTATGTCGCGGGCAAGAATGTCGCGGCGGCAAAGGTCGCTGTTATCGAATTTTTTGATTACCATTGCGGCTTTTGTAAACGCAGTTCGGGCTTTGTGCAGGAACTTTTGAAGAACGACCCGAGCGTCAAGGTTTCATTTCGTGAGTTTCCTATCTTGCGGGAAGAATCCGAAGTGGCGAGCCGTTACGCACTGGCGTCACGGGCGCAAGGCAAATATCAGGAGCTACACTTTGCGATGCTGGGTGAATCGGGCGTCATTACCGAAGAGCGCATCAAGGAAATCGCCGGCAAGCTCGGAATGGACGTCAAAAGGCTGGTGGCGGACAGCAAGAATCCCGATTTTACTAACTTCATCGAAAGTGATCGCAAGGCCGCGCACGAAATGGGCATTGACGGAACGCCGACATTTGTCGTCACATCACTCGACGGATCGTTTATCGAGGTTATTCCGGGCTTCAGGCCGGATGACGTCAAGGCGGCGATCGTCGACGCCAAGAAAAAGCGATAAGTCTTAGATCATTCCGGCCAGCGGTGATGACGGATCTGCGTACCGCTTCTTCGGCATGCGGCCTGCGAGATAAGCCTGACGACCTGCGATGACGGCGTGTTTCATCGCTGACGCCATGAGTATCGGGTCTTTCGCTTCGGCGATCGCTGTATTCATGAGGACGCCGTCGCAACCTAACTCCATCGCGACCGCTGCGTCTGAGGCCGTCCCAACACCGGCGTCAACGATCACCGGGACTGACGATTGTTCGATGATCAGCCGAATATTAACGGGATTCAGAATACCGAGCCCCGACCCAATCAACGAACCAAGAGGCATGATCGCAGCGCACCCGGCATCCTCAAGCTTGCGGGCGAATACAGGATCATCAGAGCAATAGACCATCACTTTGAATCCTTCGGCGATCAGGAGTTTCGCCGCCTTCAAGGTCTCTTCCATCTCCGGATACAACGTCTTTTGATCGGCAAGGACTTCAAGTTTGACGAGTGACCAACCGCCTGCTTCTCGCGCAAGCCGGAGAGTTCTGACAGCTTCGTCCGCCGTGTAACATCCTGCGGTATTCGGCAGGTAAACGTATTTCTTAGGGTCAAGGTAATCGACAAGCATCGGCTTGTCGCGGTCGGTGAGATTGACCCGGCGCACCGCGACCGTAACCATTTCAGCGTCGGCCGCTTCCGCTGCGCGCGCGTTTTCTTCGTATGAACGATATTTTCCGGTACCGATAATCAGTCTCGAACTGAATTCGCGTCCGGCAATTGTAAGCGGCGCCGACATGGTCACCCTCCTCCGACGAAATGGATAATCTCCAGCTGGTCGCCGTCGCAAAGGCCGGTGTTTTCATAGGCCGATCTCGCCACGATCTCACGGTTGCGCTCTACTGCAATCTTGCGCGGCTCAAGGCGAAGCGCTGCGATCAGATCCTTGACGGTAATCACGCGCTCAAACCGGTGTCTCTCACCATTGATCGTTAATTCCATTTGGGCCTTCGGGTATTTGCCTTACCATAGCGAACAGGCTTGTATGTGTGGGATCAGGACTGGCGATGCAAGCGTCGGCGGACGTCCGTCAAAGGCGAAGTTATCATGACGATCTACATCCTCAACGGACCCAACCTGAACCTCCTCGGCGGTCGCGAACCCGAAATTTACGGCAAAGCGAGCCTTGACGACATCAGGGCGGCCGCAGAGGCGCGCGCCCGAAAAACTGGCTCCAAGGTCGACTTTCGCCAGTCGAACCACGAGGGAGACCTCGTCGGCTGGGTGCAGGAGGCCGCCGCCAAGGGAACGGGCCTGATCATCAATCCGGGCGCATACACCCACACGTCCCTGGCGCTTCATGACGCGCTGAAAGCGGCGAATATCCCGAAGATTGAGCTTCACCTTTCGAATATCCACGCCCGCGAAGCGTATCGGCGGCACTCCTATGTCAGCCCGGCGGTGGATGCGGTGATCTGTGGTCTTGGGGCCGCAGGGTACCTGACGGCGCTTGACGCCCTCACCCGGCTCATCGACAAGAAGCCGTTCCCATAATGCCGCCAAGAGGGGCCGCCGGCTGAAATGAGCGCTTACAAACCCAACGCTATGGAAGCCGCCTGGATTCGCGAGCTGGCGGCGATCCTCGATCAGACCGGGCTGACCGAGATCGAGATCGAGAAGTCGGACGTCCGCGTCAGGGTGGCCCGTACGGTCACGGCCGGCCCGGCCGTCGCTTA
>JBGSVH010000102.1:0-11947 GCA_041753055.1 Parvularculaceae bacterium | reverse complement strand
GCGCCGGCCTTCGAGGCGGATGCGCCGCCGGACGGCCTTGCGCCGCCCGCTCTCCCGCCGCCCGTTACCTTGATCATCCTTACACCGATGAATGCGCCGCGCCAACGCGGCAACGTCCCAACTAGACAATGCATCAGAGCGCATAAAGGTTTCGTTAATTCGGCAAAATCTTCCCGGCAGGAAGTTCCGAAAACGCATCCGCGCGGTCCCGGCGCAACCGGCGCAATGGCAGTCACCCCATTGAATCTGAACGCGTTTTTCTAAAGACGCCGCGATGGCACGGCTCTCGCTCTGGTCCTGACGCCCGAAACGCGGGCGGTCGCTTGATGGTTCTCCCTTGCCCAACCCGACAAAGGTTTTCCTGTTCGCTTTTTTCGCCGCGCTGACGATGTCGGTCTCGATCGGGCCGGCGCAATCGGCAGCGCGCATCAAGGACCTTGCCGATGTCGAAGGCGTTCGCGAGAACATGCTGATCGGTTATGGACTTGTTGTCGGTCTCGACGGAACCGGTGATCGCATTCGCAACACGCCCTTCACCCGTGAGAGCCTTGTTTCAATGCTGGAGCGCATGGGCGTCAATATCCGCTCGGAAACGCTCGACACCGACAATATTGCGGCGGTGATGGTGACGGCGAACCTGCCGCCTTTCGCAACGCAAGGCGCGCGCATCGACGTTTCGGTGAGCGCGCTTGGCGACGCGGAAAGCCTCAGGGGCGGCGTCCTGCTGGTGACGCCGCTTTATGGCGCAGATGGCGAGGTTTACGCGGTCGCGCAAGGATCGCTGGCGGTTGGCGGTTATGCGGCGCGAGGCCAGGCCGCCTCGCTGACGCGCGGCGTGCCAACCAATGGACGCATCGCCAACGGCGCCGTGGTTGAACGCGAAATCGCTTACAATCTTGCCGACAAGACCTCCATTCGCCTCGCGCTTCGCAATCCTGATTTCACCACGGCGGGACGAATTAGCGCCGCGATCAATTCATCGCTCGGCTCCGGGTCAGCGTCGGTCTCCGATCCCGGAACCGTCAAACTGAACCTTCCGCAGAATTTCGACGGCGACATGGTAGCGCTCATCGCAACAGTTGAGAGCATCTCCGTCAACGCCGACCAGCGCGCCAAAGTCGTCATCGACGAGACCGCCGGGGTTGTCGTCATCGGCGATGATGTGCGCGTATCAACTGTCGCCATCGCGCAAGGAAACCTCACAATCTCTGTCGGCGAAACGCCGCAGGTGAGCCAACCCTCGCCGTTCGCGCGCAACGGTGAAACCGTCGTCGTGCCGCGCACCTCGGTCGGCGCTGACGATGAACCGGCCGATCTCAAAATCGTTCAGGAAAGTGTCCGCCTTCGCGATCTTGTCGATGGTCTCAATTCGCTGGGCGTTTCGCCGCGCGATCTCATTGCAATCCTGCAGGCGATCAAAGCCGCCGGCGCCTTGCAAGCCGACATCGAGGTGCTGTGATGGTTGACGCGATTACGCCTCTTGCCGCGCACGCGCAGGCGCCCTCGCACGACCCGCGCCGCATCGACAAGGCGGCCCGGGAATTTGAAGCGGTCTTCATCGCGCAGATGCTTGAGCCGCTCTTTGCCTCGCTGAAAACGCCTGAAATCGCCGGCGGCGGCAAGAGCGAGGACTTCTTCAAGAGCATGCTGCAGGAAACCTATGCGAAAGCCATGGCCGAACGCGGCGGCTTTGGCATCGCCGATCACGTCAAAGCCAAACTCATCGACCTTCAGGGCGCCCGGGAAGCAGCGCTCTCCCCGCAGGAGAAAAGACCATGACCGCCGCGCCATGCATAGAAACTCACGCCCCGATTGACGCCGCCACGCGCGTCAAAACGCTGATTGCGCTCACCGAAGAGCTAACCGCCATCATTACCCGCGAGAACGAAATGCTCGAAACCCGGCGGCCGCAGGAAATTTCGGCGTTACAGCCGGACAAGGCGCGCCTCGCCGCCGCCTATGCGCAATCAATCCGTCATGTCGCCGCCGACCGCACCAGCGTTTCCGGCGCTGGCGATGGATTGATCGATCAGCTGCGTGAATTGACGAGAACCTTTGAAGCGCGCGCCCGGCATCAGCGCGCTTTGCTCGACGGGGCCAGAGCCGCCAGCGAAAGCGTCCTCAAAGCCGTTGCGGAAGAAGCCGGAAAAACCGGCGAGCCGGGTTACGGCGACAAACGCGCTGTCGCCGCCCCGCTGATCATTGACAATAAAGCCTGAGCTTACTCGTTCGCCGTCTTGAAATCGACATCGAGCGAATTGCTGATGGCGATTTCGATTTCCGCGGCGCGGTCATAGCTGACCTTGAGCGCCGTTGACGGCGCGCCGGCATCGGCGGTGATCGACGTGATCTTCGATTTCAGCTTCGGCGTTTCGGTGAACGACACCGACTTCGCCGAGGCTCTGCGGCCTTCAACGAATTGCTGCATGTCGCCGAGGAACAGGGCGACCTGCAATTTGAAATTGTCGCGGCCAATGCCGCCCGGCATGAAGATGTTGCGCCCGAAAATGAGGATCTGGTTGGTCGGCTCGAAGACGACGGTCGTCACGCTCGACTGGCCGTTGAAGGAATTGAGATCTTCAAAGGCGACCCCGCCGCTCGCCTGCGCCGTCGAGACCATCACCTGCTTGCAGCCAGCGGGCTTTGCCGCGTCCGCGCATTCGAAAAATCCGACAAGGAATTTGGCGCCGCCCGCCGTGGTGGCGACGAGGCTCGGCGCGCCGCCAGCCGGGTTCGCCCGCAGCTCGCTGGTGATGCTGTAGTCGGCAAGCATGGTGGCGACGTCCGTCGCGCCGATCGAATCGGAGAGCGCGCCGCCCGTCTGGGCGTAGGCCGGGGCAGTCATAAACGCCGCAGCCGCCAGTAATTTCAATGTCTTATGCATAACCCCTCATCCAATTCCACGATCACAATCGAGCGCCCCAGACCGGGACCCTAGCACATTAACCGCGCCGGCAAAGCCCGCCTTTGTGACCATCAGGTCGCCATCGCAGCCTACCTTCCGCCAGATTTTGACGTTAGGCTGTAACATGCGCGTGGGGTGCTGCCGGTTGTGGGGCCAGTTTTGGGGATTGGTTGAATGCGGATTTCCGAGGCAGGGATTGACCTGATCAAGCGGTTCGAGGGGCTTGAACTCGAATCCTATCAGGATATCGCCGGGGTCTGGACGATTGGCTATGGCCACACCGAGACTGCCGGGCCTGACCAGAAAATCAGCGCCAGGGAAGCGGACGATCTGTTGCGCCGGGACCTCGCCCCGCGCGAGCGCGCGGTCGAGCAGCTGGTCAAGGTACCGCTCAATCAAAATGAATTCGACGCGCTGGTCAGTTTTGTTTTCAATGTCGGTATCGGCGCCCTCAAATCGTCAACGGCGCTGAAGCGCCTCAACCGCAATGACCGGCTTGGCGCCGCCGATGCGCTGACCTGGTGGAACAAGGCGACGGTCGCGGGG
The DNA here is from genome assembly GCA_041753055.1 of Parvularculaceae bacterium. Lineage (GTDB taxonomy): Bacteria > Pseudomonadota > Alphaproteobacteria > Caulobacterales > Parvularculaceae > Amphiplicatus. The sequence goes on along the minus strand of JBGSVH010000102.1, from coordinate 8,496 downwards.
GTCCTCCGCGAAGTGACGGGCCTTACCCGCCGCCGGGCGTCCGAACGCGCACTCTTCCTGACGCCAACCAATCCGCCAATCGTCAACAAGCCCGACGATGTTTCCGAGAACAGCCGCGTTACGCCCGTCGAAGAAGCGCCGCGCCGTGAAAATCTTGGCGACAGCCGCACCATTCAGGGCGCCGCGGTTGCGGGCGGCGCGGGCGCCGCCGCCTCGACTATTGGCAAAGATAGCGCCACCGAACTCGATCAGGTCGAAACCAATATCGAGAACGGCACGGGCCTTACCGAAAAACCGGCCGACGAAGGCGGGCTTGCCGGATGCGCCGTCGACTGCCCGTCGCCGTCAGACAACGGATCAACCGATGGCGGGATGACAGATGGAGGCGCAACCGATAGCGGCGCCACAGATGGGGGCGCCATCGATGGCGGTTCATCCGAGGACGGATCAACCGATGACGGCGTTACAGATGGTGGAGCACCAGATAGCGCAGGCGGCGGCAATGGCGACGGCACGGTCCAGACCATCGGCGCCAGCGCCGAAAGGCCCGCAAAACACGAAAAACATGCTGTCGACGCCCAGCTTCAGTTTGCGCTGCTGATCATCATCGTCCTCGCCGCGCTCTATATCGTCTTCGCGCGGGTTGATGACTGGTTCAAATACAGAAGGTAGGTCGCGGTCATCGTCCGCGACGACCAAAGTCGTGCTTCAGTACATAAATCGGGCGAGCCTTTTCTTCAATCAATCTTGGACTCACCCGCACCTTATCCCGCCGTCACGGCGGTAAGGTTCATGGTGATCACTGCGCCGGTTTTGGGAAGGTCGACGACAGAAATCGCCGTTCGCGCAGGCCGCCGATCGCCCATTTTGCTTTGATAGGCAGCGTTCATTTCCGCGAAATCTTCCATTTTTTTCAGGAAGACCGTGATGTGAATGATGTGCGACAGATCCGATCCGACCGACTTCAGCATGGCTTCAAGTGAGTCGAGGATTTGCAGCGTCTGCGACGTAACGTCAGGTCCGGAAAGTTTTCCCGTCGCCGGATCGACACCAGCCACAGCGCCAATTGAAATGAAATCGCCGACCTTTGCGATATGGCTATATGGCCCAATCGGCGCCATCGTGCTCGGCGGTGTCGACAGTTCAACTTTAGGCGCCACGTGCGAACCTCTTTTCGCTTGCATGCACAATCCGCCGATTGTCCACGCCCTTACCCCTTCCGCCGCACCTGGAACCTTGTCACCTGCAATTGCCCCGCCTTGATCGCGTCGAAGCGTTCGGCCCACAGGTGGGCGTATTGCGCGAGCAGCCGCACATAATCGGCCCTGCCGCGGCGGTCAGAGAATTCGAGCGCGCGGTTATAGGCGGTGCGCCATCGCGCCCAGCCGCGCGAGACGAGCGGCAGGAAGGCCCTCGTTTCATCGACGCTGTCGGTGAGGCGAAAGCCTGATTTTTCAATGAGTCCGGCGAACTGGTCCGCCTGACGCGGCGCGCCGCCCCAGGGATCGGCAAAACAGTTCTTCAGCCGCGCGCCTTTTCGGGCGACGGTAAAATCGACAAACGCAAAGGGCGCATTCGGTTTGACGAGTTCGGCGGCGAAGAGCGCGATCATCGCGGGATCGACATCGCGGTGCAGTTCAAAAAAACAAAGGCCGCCGTCCGCCGATGCGCGGTTGATGCGCGTCAGCGCCGCTTCGTAAGGAATGACATCAAGGCCTTTCACCTTGTCGCGGATGCGCGAATAGCCGGAGAGCCTCCAGCGCGTGCCGTTCTTCAGATCGCGAATGGGCGCGCCCGCCCCGGCGCCGAGCACAACGACCTCCGCCTTCAATGCAACGCCGAGGGTTCTTGCGTGCCGCATCGTCCAGGCGGCGTCGCCGGGATCGAGGCGGCCGTCGCCCCAGATCGACAAGGCAATCGCCTGATCGAGCGGGCCGTCAATGGGGATGCCTTTGTGCGACGCTGTTGCGATCGCCGCGCGCTCGGCCGCAGGATCGAAGGCGTAGCCTTCCCACCAGGCGTTGAAGCGCCGGCTTTCATAAGCAAGCCGCTCGCGAAGGCCGAGCGGCTCGACGTCTTCCTGCGAAGCGGGGTTCGCCATCTGTTGAATTCCCGACAGACCGTTCTCCAGCAGGGCGCGGATCTTCCCCATCCGGCCTCAACCCGGATTCATCGCGCGTTAAGGCTGACAACAGGTTAACGCGTCAGAAGATAGAGGCGCGCCGTCAGCAGCGCCGCGGCGGTAAAAAGGCCGGAAAGAAGGCCCCACCAGACGCCAACAGCGCCAACATCCGTGCCGAGCCCAAGCCAGGCGGCGACCGGAAAGCCGACCGCCCAATAGGCGACGCCGGTAATGACCATCGGAATACGGACGTCTTTGAGCCCCCGCAGCGCCTGGGCCGAGGCGACCTGTGTCGCATCGAACAGCATGAAAGCGGCGGCGATGATGAGGAATTTGGTCACCAGCGCGATGACCGCCGTGTTCGCCGGATCGGCCCGGTCGAGATAGAGCCCGGCGACAAATTCCGGCGCCAGCACCACCGGAATGGCGACGCTCATGATCGCGGCGATCGATAGCCCGATCGTCAGCGCCGCAGCGCGGCGGACACGCTCGCGGTCGCCAGCGCCTGCCGCAAGGCCGACGCGAACACTGCCCGCCATTGAAATCCCCAAAGGCGCCATGAACGCGATCGAGGCGACATTCAGCGCCACCTGATAGGCGGCAACCTCACTGACGCCGATGCGGCCCATCACAAATACGCAGGCGTTGAACAGCATGCCTTCGAACGCAATTGTAACCGCGATCGGCCAGCCGAGCCGGATCACTTCGCGAAAGCGCAGCCAATGCGGCGACAGGAAATCGCGGAAAAGATGAAACGGTTGCGCGCGACGGTCGGCGCGAATGAAAAAGACAAGCGCGGTAAAGCCGGCGATATTGACGATCGACGAGGCGATCCCGGCGCCGACCAGTTCAAGCCGCGGAAACCCCCAATTACCATAGATCAGCAGCCAGTTGAGAAAGGCGTTGAGCAATGTCGTGCCGATGACAATGACAAGCGGCGCGCGCGTCTCGCCGATTGACGCCAGAAAATTCCGCAAGATGATAACGCCCATGGCGAAGGCCCAGCCGGGACCGAGCGCCAGAACATAAGGCCCCGCCATCGCCGCGAGACTTGGAGGCTGGCCGAGCGCCAGCATGATCGGTTCTGCAAGCGCAAAGCCGATGAACATCACGGGCGTCAGCGCGCCGATGCCCCACAACGCCATGCGCACTGAAATGCGGACATCGTCATGATCTTCGTCATTGGCGCCGAGCGCCTGACTGACCAGCGGCGACACCGCCATCGCCGGCCCGAAGCCGACAAGCCAGGCGGCGAAAAAGATGACGACGCCGAGCGACGACGCGGCGAGCGGTTCCGGTCCCAGCCGGCCGATCATCAGGACATCGACCGTCATCACCGAAAACTGCACGATCTGCGTCGCCGCCATCGGCAGGCCGAGCTTCAGCAGCGCGGCGAGTTCCTTTCGCCACGCCGCGCCAGACGCTCCATTCATCGCAAGGGTCGTATGCACCGGTCAAAATCCACCAGAAAAGGGGCCGAGCCGTATGCTGCGGAGCAAATCAAGTCAATCAACGGCGAGCGCGCGCGTTGTCATGACGCCGGGGGAGCCTATGATCGCATCGAAAATTGAGGGGTCCATCCAATGAAACGCATTCTACTCGCCGGCGCCGCCGTCGCGGCTTTCACCACGCCTGCCTTTTCGGCTGATGCCGACAAGGAGGACGAAAAGAAGTGGGACGTTTCCGCGCCGCCGATGGAAATGCGAAAAGTCCCGATCAATGTCGACGAAGGCACATGGATGAATGTCGATGTCAGCCCTGACGGGCGGACCATCGCATTCGACCTCCTTGGCGACATCTACACCATGCCGATCGCCGGCGGCGCGCCGACGCGCATCGCCGAGGGCCTCGCCTTTGAAATGCAGCCGCGCTTCTCGCCGGACAGCAAGAAGATCGCATTCACCTCGGACCGCGGCGGCGGCGACAATCTCTGGATCATGAACGCGGACGGCTCGGAGAAGCGGCAGGTGACGAAGGAAACCTTCCGACTTGTCACCGCGCCGGACTGGAGCCCCGACGGCCAGTACCTCATCGGCCGCAAACATTTCACCACGTCGCGCTCGCTCGGCACCGGCGAAATCTGGATGTATCACCTTGGCGGCGGCGACGGCGTCAAGCTCGTCAAGCGCCCGAACGAAACCTATCAGAAAGAACTTGGCGAACCGGTCTTCGCCCCCGGTGGGGCGTCACTTTATTATTCGCACAACACGACGCCGGGTGACACCTTCATCTACGCGCAGGACGCCAATGGCGAAGTTTTCGGCATTGAGCGTTTCGACATTGCCAGCGGCGAGACCACAAAAATCGCCGGCGGCGCTGGTGGTGCGGTTCGCCCCGCGCCCTCACCCGACGGTAAATGGCTCGCTTTCGTCAAGCGCGAGCGCGAGAAATCGAAACTTTATCTGATGAACCTTGCGACCGGCGCGCAGTCGAAAATCTATGACGATCTCGATCTCGACATGCAGGAAGCCTGGGCGGTGCACGGCGTTTATCCGATGATGGACTGGACGCCCGATTCAAAATCGGTGGTGTTCTGGGCGGGCGGCAAGATCCGCCGCGTGACGACCGGCGGCGCCGCCTCGGAAATTCCATTCCGCGTCAGCGACGACCGCGTCGTCATCGATCCGCCGCGGCCGGCGATCGAGGTTGCGCCCGACACCATCAGGACGACGATGCCGCGCTTTACGACAGTGTCGCCGGACGGGCGCACCGCCGTCTTTGAATCGCTCGGCAAGCTTTATGTAAAATCGCTCCCCAATGGCGCGCCGAAACGACTGACCGGCGCAGACGCGGGCCGCGAACTCTTCCCGTCCTTTTCAAACGACGGCAAACGCATCGTCTATGTCGCGTGGACAGATGACGGACTTGGAACCATTCGCGTCACGTCCGCCAGCGGCGGCGCCGGATCGGCCGTCACCTCAACGCCCGGCATTTATCGCCGCCCGCGCCTGTCGCCCGACGGCAAGACGGTCGTCTTCGAAAAGAGCGCCAGCAATTTCCTCCTCTCCGGCAAATACGCAGAGGCGCCCGGTATCTACCGCATCTCGACATCCGGCGGCGCAATGACGAAGGTCACCGACGACGGCGCCAATCCGCATTTCGGCAAGGACAACGACCGCATCTTTGTGCAGGTGCGCGAGGAAGACCAAACCAGACTGGTCAGCGTCGGACTGAACGGCGAGGACCGGCGAGTTCACGCTGCGGGCGACCTTCTCACCAATTATCAGGTGTCGCCGGACGGCCGCCATGTCGCCTTCAGCGACAATTGGGCGGCTTATGTGATGCCGATGACACCGGGACCGCAGGCGGTCGACGCCGGCAAATCAGCATCCGCCGTGCCGGTTGTGAAAGCCAGCGATGGCGGCGCCAGCTATATCGGCTGGCGCGGCCCCGGCGCGCTCAGCTGGACGCTTGGCGCAACGCTTTATTCAGCATCCGTCGCCGAGATGATCCCGACATCGCCCGCCGATCCCGACGAGAAAGAGCCGAAGAAATTCACGCCGCCGTCAACCGGCGCCGATCTTTCCGTCACCGCCCTCGCTGACAAGCCGCAAGGCGTAACCGTCATTCGCAATGCGCGCATCATCACCATGAACGGCGCCAATGGCGGCGTCATTGAAAACGGCCACATCGTCATCAGGGGCAATCGCGTCGCGGCGGTCGGCGAAGGCGAAGCAGCCTATCCTGCCGGCGCAAGAATAGTCGACGCCGCCGGCAAGACGATTACGCCGGGCTTCATCGATGCGCATGCGCACGGGCCGGAAGGCGAAGACGAGATCATACCGGAGCAAAACTGGTCGGCGATTGCGCATCTGGCGCTTGGCGTCACCACCATCCACGATCCCTCGAACAACGCATCGGAAGTCTTCCCGTCGGCCGACCTGCAGCGCGCCGGAAAATTGCTGGCGCCGCGCATCTTCTCGACCGGCGATGTTGTCTATGGCGCAAAGGCGCCGGGCTTTTTCGCGGAAATCGAAAATTATGACGACGCCCTCGCCCATGTGCGCCGCCTGAAGGCGCAAGGCGCCCATTCGATCAAGAACTACAACCAGCCGCGCCGCGACCAGCGCCAGCAGGTTGTCGCCGCCGCCAAAGCTGAAAACATGACGGTTGTCGCCGAGGGCGCCTCGCTGTTCACGCAGGACATCACCCTGATCGAAGACGGCAACACCTCGCTTGAACATAATATCCCGCAAGCGCGGCTTTACGAAGACGTCCGCTCGCTATTCTCGCAAACGCAAGTCGGCTACACGCCGACCCTGGTCGTCACTTATGGCGGCCTCGCCGGCGATCCCTACTGGCGATACGCGACCGATGTCTGGCTGCATCCGATCCTGTCGAAGCACGTACCGCCGCATATCCTGCAGCCAAACAATGTCCGCCGCACCAAGGCGCCGGATGAAGACTTCGTCGATCAGATGAGCGCGCGCGAAGCCAAGGCGCTCGCCGACCGCGGCGTCATGGTCTCGATCGGCGCGCACGGCCAGGAAGAAGGTCTCGGATCGCACTGGGAAATGTGGTCATTCGCGCGCGGCGGCATGAGCCCGCTTGAAGTCCTCAAAACCGCGACGGTGACGCCGGCGACGCATCTCGGCTACATCAAGGACATCGGCACGATCGAGGAAGGAAAACTCGCCGACTTCGTCATCATGGACGCAAATCCGCTCGACGACATCCGCAATACCGACAAGATCAGCGAAGTGATGCTGAACGGCCGGCTCTATGACGCCGCAACGATGAACGAAGTCGTCACCGGCGAGAAGAAACGCGTGAAATATTACTGGGAGTGAGGGCGAGGCTCTTCACTCCTCAAACGCGTTTTCGGCTGCGGGGTGGGCGGCAACGATGGCGGCGAGCAGGTTTTCCGTCTGCTCATCCGTCACCTCCGGCGAGCCTTCGACCGCGCGCTTTTTCTGCGCCTCGGCGCTGACGCCGCCGACCGTTGCGACCTGATGCGCGATCACGAGATCAAGCGACGGGAACACTGCCATTACATGACCACGCGCGCCTTCCGCGATGAAGAACGGTTCGCGTGTTCCGACGCCAGGGTAGCGGCGCGATCCGGGCCTGTCGATCTGCCAGAGATAGCCGTAATCGCCAAAGCCGGTGACTTGCCGGCCGGCGGGGCGCCCTTCGGGCGTATCGGGACCGACAATGCTTTCCAGCACCCAGGCTTTCGGCACGACTTCTTTCCGGTTCCATTTGCCGCAATTGAGATATAGCAGCCCATAACGAGCGAGATCGCGTGTCGAGATATTAAATACGTAGGCGCGATGAGCGGACACATTTCCGAAGCGCTTTTCGGCGGGGTGATCCTTTGTCGTGTATTCAACATCGGCGGCGCGGAAATCCTGCATCTGGATCGGCGCCGCGATGCGCCGCGCAAACAACGGTCCTATTTCCTCTCCAGCCGCTCGTTCGATTATGGTTCCGACCGCGTTGAAATCCCAGTTGTTGTAGATCCAATACGCCCCGGGGGGATAAAGGTCGTAACCCGCCGCCCTTTCTTCGTCAGCCAGCAACTTTCGTTCTCGCGTCCAGCCGCCGACTTCATAAAGCGCTGAATGAAAAATCCCTGAACGCGACCGCAGAAGGTCGCGCAAAGTTGCTTGCCGCTCGGCTTGCGACAGTGGCGGCTCGACATCGTCGATGTCCATTTCCTCAAGCGTCGCATCGAGATTGAGCTTCCCTTCGACAACGAGCTGTCCGACCAACGATGAGACAAGGCCCTTGCGGACGGACTGCGCCGTGTAGCGTTCTGCGGTCGCGCCCCAGTCCGCGATCAGTCGCCCGCGATGGACAATGACGACCGCCGCCGACGGCTGCCCGTCGAAGATCGCCTTTGCTTTGGCGAGCCTGTCCATGTCCCAGCCGCGCGCTGCGGGATAGGCGGCGCGCCACTCTTTGCCGGGGAACCTGTCTACGCGTCCGCAGCTGGGCCATTCAGCTCCAGCCGGCGACGCGGCGAAGGCGGCAACGGCGAGACCGATGAATAAAGCAACGCTGCGCATTTCATACTCCCTGATAATGCCCTCAGGGACGAGTTGGCGCACAACCGTCCGCGATGGAAGCCGCGCCGACGGTCAACGCTGTCCAGTTTCGGATTTCTGGACAGGTTTTGCCGCCAGATTTCTGCGATAGGCAGCCGGCGACATCCCGACCCGCTCGCTGAACGCCTGATAAAACGCCGACCGCGATCCGAAACCCGACAACATGCCGATCGCTTCCATCGAGGTGCGCGATTCTTTCGGGTCGGTGAGCAATCGTTGAGCTTCTTCGACGCGCAATTGCTGTAGGCGAAGGGCGAAGCCGCCGCCGGTGACGGCGCGCATCGCCTCGGCGAGGTCTTCCGGCGATACGCCGACGGCGGCGGC
>JBGSVH010000101.1:0-28059 GCA_041753055.1 Parvularculaceae bacterium | reverse complement strand
ATGATCTCTCCCGTGTTCGATCGGAAGAGGCTCTTGGTGCACCAGGCCCTTGGGTTCGAACGCCCCGGCGAGCGGGCAGGAGGAACGCATCTTGGGGTTCCTCACGAGACCCTGCCGGCTGACCTGAACCGCCGGCAATGGTTCCTGAGGTAACAAAGGGGCTTCCCCGGTACACCGTCCCCCCGGGCGCTTGGCTCTTCGCCAAGCGCCGAGAACTGATAATCTGCGCAAACTCCGCGCGCCGGGCGCGCGGAACTTGCGCGGGTTGGCGCCAGAAGTACGTCCGGGAAGCGCGGGACTGAACTTGAGAAGTCCCATATGACTGAAGATACACTGCACGGACTTGTCCCGCGCGCTGCTCTTCCAAAACCTTCGGGAACATTTCGTTCCGCGAGTACGGGAACCCGCGTCCGCAAAAAGTTCATGCGGCGCGGGTTTTCGGGTTTTTGGCGGCGATGCGCCTATTCAATACCGTAAATGATGGTGACACTTGCCGATATTGTTGATTCGCCAGCCTCGATCGGCACGGCGGCTTCAGCCATTCGCATGCGCGAGGTTACGATGATCGGTCCGGGCGATTGCGTGAAGCTGTCGGAAATCTGGATGACCTGACCAAGCTTGACGCCGGCGGCATTGGCATAGAGTTCGGCTTTGGAGCGCGCATCCGCGACGGCGTCCTTGCGCGCCGCGTTGGTGATCGGCTTTGGATCGTTGAACGCAAACGAAATCGAATCGAGCCGGTTGGCGCCGACGCTAACGGCCTTGTCGATGACCGCGCCCGCCTTGTCGAGATTGCGAAGGTTGACGCTGACCCGGTTCGACGCCTGATAGCCGACAAGACGCGGCGGCGCATTGTCGCGCGAATAATCATATTTGGCGCTGACATTGAGGCCCGAAGTCTGGATGTCCTTCTTGTCGACGCCAGCGTCTCGAAGCGATTTGATTGTTGCGTCCATCTGCACCGAATTCTTTCGCAGCGCTTCGGCTGCCGTTGCCGCGTCGGCGTCGACGCCAATGTTCAGTACCGCCATGTCGGGCGCGGCGCTCGCCTCGCCAACACCGGTGACAATGATGGTTCGCGCGGCGTAAGGGCCGTCTTCCGGTCCGGCGAGTGCAGCCGGTGAGACGGCGAGGACGGCGGCGATGGTTGCGGATGTCGCGAGGGCGCGCATAGGGGGTCTCCTTGAATGGCCGGCCGATAAAGGACGCGCTGTTGCGGCGAAATCAAGACCAAATCGGCCCGCCACGTTCAAACCCGGCCCCAAGGACGGCGTTCCGGCGCTTTCAACGCCGGGCGCAATGCTGTTATATCCGCCCCCTCGCTCGCGGCAGCGCCGCTGCGGGGCCTGTAGCTCAATGGTCAGAGCTGGCGGCTCATAACCGCTAGGTTGGGGGTTCGAGTCCCTCCGGGCCCACCACTCCGTAATCTGCCGTTGCGCCCGCATTGAATCCGGTCGACGCTCATGGTCCCGGGCAAAGGCTGGTCAACAGACCAAGTCGTCGTCGCCGAACTGTCAATCGGCCTTTCGCCAATCTGCTCGTCTTGTATCATGCGCTTCCGAAACAGGAGGCTGCGCCATGGAATTCGCTTATTCGTCTCGTTGCAAAGACTATCTGGCGCGCGTCTCCGCCTTCATGGAAAAATATATCGATGAAGGCGACGAAATCTATGAGTGCCAGCATCAGGAATTCGGGCCGGGCGAAGGGCGGTGGAAGGTTCCGCCAATCATCGAGGAACTGAAAGAAAGGGCCAAGGCTGAAGGATTGTGGAACATGTTCCATACCAGTCCCAAATTCGGCCCCGGACTGTCCAATGCCGATTACGCCCCGATCGCGGAATTGACGGGGCGGCGTCTTATCGCTCCGGAAGTATTCAATTGCGCGGCGCCAGATACCGGCAACATGGAAGTGCTGATGAAATATGGCACCGCGGCGCAACAAGAGGAATGGCTGACGCCGTTGCTTGACGGGAAAATCCGCTCCGCCTTCCTGATGACGGAGCCGCAGGTCGCGTCGTCGGACGCCACCAATATCGAAACGGATATCAAGCGCGATGGCGATGATTATGTCATCAACGGCCGGAAATGGTGGTCGTCAGGCGCTGGCGACCCGCGCTGCAAGATCTACATCGTCATGGGAAAAACCGACAAACGCGCCGAAAGGCATTTGCAGCAATCGATGATTCTCGTGCCGGCGAACACCAAAGGAGTGAAAATCATCCGGCACCTTCCAGTCTTCGGCTTTGACGACGCGCCGCACGGACATATGGAAGTCGTCCTGGAAAATGTCCGGGTGCCGAAAGAAAATATGCTGCTCGGCGAAGGGCGCGGATTTGAGATTGCGCAAGGCAGGCTTGGGCCGGGCCGCATTCACCACTGCATGCGGACGATCGGCGCCGCCGAAGTCGCCCTTGAGAAAATGGTCAAACGTATCCTGACGCGCGAAGCGTTCGGAAAACCCATTTACAAACATTCGATCTGGGAACAGCGTGTTGCGGAAGCACGCATCGATATCGAAATGTCGCGGCTCCTGACGTTGAAAGCCGCCTGGATGATGGACACGGTCGGTAACAAGGCGGCGCAAGGCGAGATCGCCATGATCAAGGTCGCGGCTCCGCGGATGGCGCTGCGTATTATCGACGACGCCATCCAGGCGCATGGCGGGGCGGGCGTCACCAGCGATTTCGGTCTTGCGCGCGTTTATTCGGGGATCCGGACGCTGCGGCTCGCCGATGGCCCTGACGAAGTTCATTGTCGCGCGATTTCGCGGCTTGAATTCAAGAAGCATTCCAACAAGGAATAAGGGACGCTCCCATGTTGACGCCGGTTCTCGCGCTTGTCTGCTGGACGCTCATCATCTGGGTCTGGATGTATGCGACCAGAATACCCGCCATGCAGAAGGCGAAGATTGATCCGCAATCGGCGATCCACCCAGGCTCGCTGTCAGTATTGCCGCCTGACGTTAGGGTCGTCGCCGACAATTACAATCACCTGCACGAGCAGCCGACGATTTTTTATGCGCTGGCGATTTACACGTCTCTCGCGGGCGTCAGCGATGGCATTACCATTGGATTTGCCTGGGGCTATGTTGGGCTTCGTGTCGTTCACTCCTTCATGCAGATTGTCATCAAAAACGTGACGCTGCGGTTCCTGACATTTGTGCTTTCGACGATCTGTCTCATGGTCATCGCTGTGCACAACCTTCTGGCGCTGTAAATGAACCATTTGGGAAGTACGTTGCGCGATGACCGTTCAGTTCTCCTCGTTCGACATTTCATCGGTTGAACCGGAAATCAGCGGACCGGCGGCGGACCGGCTGATTTCCGGTCGGCCGATTTTCCGGACATGGAACCTTGAAGAACGGCCGGGCGGATTGTTTGCGGGCGTGTGGGAATCAACGCCTGGCGTGTGGCGCATCCAGTATGGCGAGTGGGAATATTGCCGGATATTGTCCGGCGTATCGATCATCACGGAAACGGCAAACCCGCCGCGGCGCGTCACAGCCGGCGACAGTTTTGTTATCAGGCCCGGTTTCAGCGGAACATGGGAAGTCGTCGAAACGACGCGCAAGGAGTATGTGGTTCACCTGTAGGCGCCGCGATTGCCGGCGCTGAACGGTCAATTGCCGATAATCCGCTTGAATTCCCTGATCGCCTCCCTGTGCTCGCCGAGCGTTGAAAACCGCCCGTGGTCGCGAATATCAACCGCTGCTTCAACCAGCGCGCCATAGGCTGCATTGGCGAGGCCGCCGCCGATTGAAAGCCGCGCAACACCGGCTATGGCGAAGTCCTCCACTGTGCAGCTGGCCAATGCGCCGAAGACAAGCACATTGACGGGCTTTGAAACCGACGAGCAGACCGCGGCGACCGCGTCGATATCGGGAAGACCGGGCGCGAACAAAACATCGGCGCCCGCGTCTTCAAACGCCTGGAGGCGCGCGATCACCGCTTTGAGATCGCCTTGCCCATAGAGAAACGCCTCGGCGCGCGCGGTAAGGACAAATCCGTTCGGCGCTGCACTTGTCGCCTCGACAGCGGCAATGATCCGCTCAACTGCGGCGGATTTCTCAAAAACCGGCGCTGCATCATCACCGGTTGAATCTTCAATCGATCCCCCGCAAAGCCCGGACTGAGACGCCTGTCTGATGATTTCTGCGCAATCGTCTGCGGAGACGCCAAATCCGTTTTCGAGATCAGCGGCGACCGGAACGCTGACGGCGGCGCAGACGGCGCGCGCATGGTCCATCACTTCGGCGCGCGTGACGCCGTAATCGGCCCGGCCCTTGGTCAGCGCAAATCCTGAACTCGTCGAGGCGAGAGCCGGAAACCCGAGGCCCTCCAGAATCCTTGCCGATCCTGCATCCCAGAAATTCGGAAACAGGAAGGCCGCGCCCTTATTATGCAGAGCGCGAAAGCGTGAGACTTTTTCAGCGGAAGCGGCGGTCATAGTGGTCTCCTTCGCCGCCACTATAGCAGGGGGCCGCCGTGGGTGCCGCCCGAAAATTGCGATCGGAATGGAAAAATCACTTCGAAGCGGCGCTCGCCGCTTTCGCTCTGGTCTACGCTTCAACCCCGGCGTCAATGGTCGCGCTGTGCGATTCCTTGTCGAGCCGTTTCATCGCTTTTTGCAGTTTCTCAAAAGCGCGCACTTCGATCTGCCGCACGCGCTCGCGGCTGACGCCATATTCCTGGCTCAGTTCTTCCAGGGTCGCCGGGTTATCCTTGAGGCGCCGTTCTGTAATGATGTGCTGCTCGCGCTCGTTCAGTGTCGCCATCGCTTTTTCAAGCAGCGACATCCGCATTTCGTACTCGTCCTGATTGGCGAGGTTTTGTTCCGCGTTGACCGCATTCTCGTCGACAAGCCAGTCCTGCCACTCGCCGCCGCCCTCGTCGGTCTTGCCGAGCGGCGCATTCAGGGAAGCCTCGCCGCCGCTCATGCGCCGGTTCATCGAGACGACTTCGTCCTGGGCGACGCCGAGCTTGTCAGCGATCAGCTTCACCTGATCGGGATTTAAGTCGCCATCTTCAATGGCGTCGATCTGGCCTTTAATTTTTCGCAGATTGAAAAACAGTTTCTTCTGGGCGGCGGTCGTGCCGATTTTCACGAGGCTCCACGAACGCAGGATATATTCCTGGATCGACGCCTTGATCCACCACATCGCGTAAGTTGCGAGCCGAAAACCTCTTTCAGGGTCAAATCGCTTGACCGCCTGCATCAGGCCGACATTGCCTTCGGAAATCACTTCGCCGATTGGCAAGCCGTATCCGCGATAGCCCATGGCGATCTTTGCAACGAGACGGAGATGGCTGGTGACTAGGCGCTGCGCTGCGTCGGGATCGGCGTGCTCGGCGAAGCGTTTCGCCAGCATGTATTCCTCGTCCTTGGCGAGCATCGGAAATTTCCGGATCTCGGCAAGATACCGCGACAGACTGCCTTCCGGCGTCAACGCTGGCGCTGCAACAATGTTGTTAGCCATTTATCTCTCTTTGATCCCCCAGGACCGTCCGGGGAAGTCGTGGACGGTCATTGAAGAATTCATATGGGAACGGCGCTCGCGGACTCCAATACCGCCTCAAGAAAAGCCGCGATCGGCTGCGACCATTTACGGCGATAGGGCGCGGCGGCGCCACCTGCAATTGCAGGAGCTCCTACAAAATCGCGTGAATTTTCGACTTAAAGCGCTGCCAGGGCGTCCTGCAGGCGCCGAAAATCGCCCGGGGGTGGGGCTTCAAAGTGCAGCGCCGCCCCCGATACCGGATGCTCAAAGCCAAGGACCCGCGCATGAAGCGCCTGTCGCCTGAACGCCGCCAGAGCCGCCAGCGCGTGATCGGCGGCTTCATCGCCGGGCCGCAGACCGGAAAGGCCTGGTCCGCGCCCGTAACCCGGGTCACCGACCAGCGGATGCCCGATCGACGCCAGATGGACGCGAATCTGGTGGGTCCTGCCGGTTTCCAGCCGGCACTCTATCAAGGACGCCAGCGCGTCGCCGGCCAGCTTGGCGCGCCCGCGCCCATAGGTCTCACGAATGCGGTAGTGCGTGACTGCGCGCCGCTGGTCAGGCCGTTCATTGTCCGGCGCGACGACGGCCATTTTCTTGCGGTCGCCGGTCGCACGAGCGAGCGGCGCATCAATGACGCCGAGCGCGGGCCGTGGCGCGCCAATCGCAATCGCATCATAGACACGCTCAATGCTGTGCTTGGAGAAATCCTGGCTAAGCTTCGAATGAGCGGCGTCGTGTTTGGCGGCGACCAGAAGACCCGACGTATCCTTGTCGAGGCGATGGACAATGCCGGGGCGCGCGACGCCGCCTATCCCTGACAGGCTTGCCCCGCAATGCGCGATCAATGCGTTAACAAGGGTTCCTGACCAATTTCCAGCGGCGGGATGAACAACGAGCCCCGCGGGCTTGTTAATGACGATCAGGTCATCGTCCTCATAAATGACATCGAGCGCGATGGGCTCGCCAACTGGCGACGCGGGCTCTAATGGCGGCGCGGCAATCGCGTAAATTTCGCCATCGCGAATTTTCCACGAAGCGTCGGTGAAAGCTGTGCCATTTCGGGACACCGCGCCGGATTCGATGAGGGCCTTTAGCCGGGACCGCGACGGGCCGCCAGCCGCGTCCGACAACCATTTATCAAGTCTTACCCCCGCATAATCGGGATGAACCTTGAAGGTCAGACGGTCTGCGGGAGGGTCCCTGTTGATCATGACGCTGCGGATGTCACGTGAGGCGAGGGTCTGTCAAATGTCGCGTACCGAACCGAATTTCATCCTGATGGAAACCGCCGAGGACGAAAGCCCGGTCGAGCAACTGCGCCGTCGCGCCCTTCGACTGCTTCAGCCGGACGAGACCTCGTCACGAGACGACGGTGCCCGGCGAGAATATCACTTTGCTTCGGCGTCCCAAGCCGCCGCTCCAGCGCCGGCCCGCGCAGTTGCTGTCGGCGTTGTAACCATGCCGGCGGTATTCATCGTTGTCGTAATGGTGGCTTTGGCGCTTTTTGGAAAACCGATAGCGCACTCGCAGCCGGCAATTCAGGCCGCTGAAATCGACCGGCTGGACCAGCCGGCCGCCACGCCAGCGCTTTCGGCGATTGCTGCGTCTGCGCCGGCGGGCGCCGTCGCCGGGTTGATTCCGCTCTCCGAAGATACGCATGTCGTTGGCATTTCTCTCGATGGCGACCGCCTGGCGCTACATGTAGAAAGCCCAATGGGCGCGGAAATCGTAATTTACGACTTCAAACAGCATCGGATTGTCGAGACCGCGCCGATCGAAACCGCGGCGGTTGAAGCGGACGATTCGCTCGCGATGATGACCGGCGCGCCTTCGATCAAGCCGCGCAGCGCCAACTAGATTTCGCTGAAGACGGCGGCCATTTTCCGCCGCATTGGTTCGTCCGGAACCGGTCCGGTAAGCGCACCCATATTTTCCACCATATGATCGACACGGCGGGTCGCCGGAATGGCGCATGTCAACGCCGGATGCGAAATCACAAATTTCAGCATGAACTGCGCCCAGCTTTTCGCGCCAACTTCTCCGGCGAACTCCGGTATCGGCCGGCCATTGATGCGCTCGAAAAGCGCGCCTTCCCTGAAGGGGCGGTTGGCGATCACGGCGATTCCGCGGTCTCGCGCCAGAGGCAGCAAGCGCATTTCCGCCGCCCGATCGACGACATTGTATGTGAGCTGAATAAAATCGATGGGATGCGACACCATTATTCCCTCAACGTCGTCGTGCCTCAGTCCGGCATAAGTTGTCACGCCGATGTAACGAATACGACCGTCGGCCTTCATTTGCTGCAGGGTTTCAAGGTGGCGGGCCCAGTCGACAAGGTTGTGGACCTGTAGGAGATCAAAATGGTCAACGCCCCAATTGGCGCGGGAACGCGCGACCTGTGCAGGACCATTTTCGCGGCCAGGCGTCCAGACCTTATCAGCCGAAATAACATCGTGGCTCCGACCGAGAGCGCTGAGACCGGCGCCGATCACCTGTTGCGACGTTCCATACATCGGAGACGAATCGATAAGCCGACCGCCAGATTCGAAAAACGCCCTCAACACCTCGATGCGGACGCCTCGCGCCTTGAAATCGGCGCCGACATCGAAGGTGAGCCAGCTGCCCATGCCGAGCGCCGGGACAGCTTCGCCTGTTGACGGAATGATTTTGGTGAGACCAGGCGATGACCCCAAACTCATCGTTGGCGCCAGCGCGGCCGCCGCGCCGCTTAGCAACAGCTTTCGTCGATCAATCAAAACGGACTTGCCCAAAAACCACCGACCTTACCTCGCTTGAGCCAGTTTATCCATTCGTTCAGCCGCAACATGCGCACGCTTTAGCCGCTGGTCGGTTGCGCCACTTGAAAATTCACTTTATTTTTCAAAGTGAAGATAATCAGGACCGAACTCATGGCGGATAGCATCGGCGACGACCTTGCAGGCGAAATAGCCTATGTGAAGACATTGGCGGAGGAAGGGCGCAACGCCCCCCTCGTCGGCGGTATTTTTTATGTTGTCTGGGGCACAGTGATCGCACTCGCGGCGGCGCTGACTTATTTCGCCGCCACTGGAGTGCTTTCCCTGCCGTTTGTTGGCGGCCTCTGGTTCTGGATTGCAGCTTTTGTCATCGGCTGGAGTGCCAGTTTCATGCTTGATCGGCGAATGGGGCAAAAGCCCGGTTCAATGACGATCGGCAACAAGACCGCAAGCGCCGCGTGGTTTGCTGTAGGGATGTTCATTTCTCTGTTTTGGATCGCAGCAATATTGTTTCGCGGTCACTTCAACGCCGTCGGGCTCCCCTCCGGGATGGTCTTCGGGCTGATGTTTCCAATCGCATTTGGTCTATACGGGATCGCCTTTTATGTGACGGCGGTGGCGGCGCGGCTTGACTGGATGCGCGGTTTCGCGCTGGCGGCCTGGATTTTTTCGGTCGCGGCGCTTTATTTCGTCAGCGATGCGCGGCAATTACTCATCGGCGCTGCGGGAAGCATGATTTGCGCGTTGCTGCCCGGCGTGATTTTGATGCGGCGTGAACCAAGCTCGATCGTTTGAAATGTCTCCGGCCGGGTTCGACTACCGCAATATCGACGATGTCATTCACGGACGTGTCCGCTTGGCTGTAATGGCCTACCTGTCAGGCGCAGGCTCTGCTGATTTCAATGAACTGAAGGCGAAAATTGGCGGTACGGATGGCAACCTCTCCGTGCATTTGAGGAAGCTTGAGGACGCGGGCTATGTCGAGGTCGAAAAGACATTCCAAAACCGGAAACCACGGACGATCTGTCACCTGACGGCGCCTGGCCGCAACGCATGGATTGCATACATCACGCGCCTTGAATCGCTGCTCGCGGCGGCGCGGTGATCAGCGGCGGGGTGATGAGCCGCCCCCGCCAAGGGCGCGCGAAATCAACCAGACCGGTACAACAATTGCTGCGCCAAACAGCAAATAAGTCAGGAGATTGACGATGATCTCGCCGAGAGAATCGCCGAGCCATCCTACGATGCCGCGAAGGAAGTCGAAAATGCCGCGCCAGAACTCCGCCGGCGAAATCCCCCAAAAGGCTAGGAATGCGCCGACAAAGACGCTGGCAATGACCAGTTGAACCGCCGTCCTGCGCGGATTGGATCCCGCAAACCGGGTTTTGATTGGTTCATCACTCATAAACGGGTCCCTCAACGCGACCGTGTGAGTCTAGCCGAGGCCGTCATGAAGCGAAAGAGCAACAAGCCCCGGGTCAGGCCGGTTTGAACGTGAGAGCGACCCCGTTATTGCAGTAACGAAGTCCGGTTGGCGATGGGCCGTCGTTGAAAACATGCCCCTGGTGTCCGCCGCATCGCGCGCAATGGTATTCTGTACGCGGCACGATGAGTTTGAAATCGGTTTTCTTTTCGATCCCACTCGGCAGCGCGTCGAAAAATGACGGCCAGCCCGTACCGGATTCAAATTTCTTGGACGAGTCGAAGAGGTCGTAGCCACAGCCGGCGCACGCATAAACGCCGTCGCGCTTTTCATTGTTGAGCGGACTGGTCCAGGGACGTTCCGTCGCCTCCTTGCGCAAGACCGCATAGGCTTCACCCTCTAGGCGCTCCTTCCACTCTTTTTCGGACAGGCGCCATTTGTCGTAATCTGGAATGGTTTTCGGGTCGATCTTCATGTCCTTGGCCTTTGCGGGAAGGGTTGCTGCGCCCACCAACGCGGCGACGCCGGTTAGCAATATACGTCGGTTTATCATGGCAAAAGTCTCCGGTCATTGAAGCGGGAACAATTTGCAACTAGGGCGTTAATTGCAGCGCCGCCAATAACAAGGCCGCGAGAATCAGCAGGCCGCTCTCGCGATTCGATTTGAAGACCTTCAGGCAGACGGCCGAATTGTCGATATCGATGTTACGAATCTGCCAGTAAAAATGCGCGGCTGGCGCCATAAGCGCGAGATAGTAGATCGGGCCTAGGCTCGCAGCCGCGCCTGCCGCCGCTGCTAGCGCAATTGTGATCGCGTAAAAAATTGAAACCGCTGCTCGGGTGGATGATCCAAGCGCACGCGCCGATGATTTGACGCCGATGAGCGCATCGTCTTCTTTGTCCTGATGGGCGTAAATCGTGTCGTAACCAAGCGTCCACGCAAGTCCCGCCAAATACAGCAGGATCGGCGCTGGCCCGAGCTTTCCCGCAACCGCCGCGTATCCCATGAGCGCGCCCCAATTGAAGGTCAGTCCGAGCCAGGCTTGCGGCCACCAGGTGATGCGCTTCATGAAAGGGTAGGCTGCGACCAGCGCGAGTGACCCAACACCGAGGGCAATTGTGTACGCATTAAACCGGGTCAGGATCACAAGGCCAGCAAAGCAAAGGCAAACAAGAAAGATCCAGGCGCTCCGTACGCTGATCTGGCCGGCCGGGATTGGCCTTTGCGCCGTGCGCGCAACTTTCGCATCGAATTCGCGATCAACAATGTCATTGTAGGCGCATCCGGCCCCGCGCATGACACAAGCGCCAGTGGCGAACAAAGCGGCGTTAAGGCCAATTTTTCCAAGCGATTCTCCGCGCCCCGCTGCCGCAAGCGCCAATCCCCACCAGCAGGGCAGCAACAGCAGCCACGTCCCGATCGGCCGGTCAGCGCGCATCAGCCGTAGGTAAGGCCTAGTGACAATGGGCGCATAGCGATCCACCCAATTGTCTGCGGCGGCATCGGCGGGAGAAGCGGTTGGCATCAGGTGTGTTTACGATGTTGAGCGCGATTGCGCCATGGCGCCAATCGCCGCTGCGCGCGGAGTTCAATCGGTCGCTTTTCGAAAACAGACACCTGCGCTTGACGGTGCGTTTCCGGCGGGCTCAAACACCATGATGATTCCGCGGCTCCATCATGCCGGGCGGCTTGAGGCGAACGCTGCCGCCGCCCTTACGCCCGACCAGGCGCATTATTTGAGAAATGTGCTTCGCCGCGAGGCCGGCGCAGACCTCCGCCTCTTCAACGCACGCGATGGAGAGTTTTCGGCGACGCTCCTTGAGATTGGCAAGAAAAATGCACTTGCCGAGGTGCGTGAATGCATGGTCACGCCAGCGCCAGAGTCCGATATTCAATTGTTGATATCTCCGGTCAAGCGCGCCGCGATGGAAACAATCATTCAAAAGGCGACGGAACTTGGCGCGTCGGCCTTTGTTCCGGTCCTGACTGATCGCACCAATGCCGATCGCATTCGGCCTGACCGGCTGCGTGCGATTGCGCGCGAGGCGGCCGAGCAATGTGGCCGGCTTTCCGTGCCTGAGGTGCGTGAGGCGGTGAAATTGGCCGATACGCTGCTTCATTGGGACCATGCCAGAATTCTCTATTATTGCGATGAGGCGGGCGATGATCCGTCCAAGGAATGGGGAGGGCGTGAAGGACGGGGGGCGCCCCTTCTGGCCTCGGTCAAGGAAAATGGCGGCGGACCTGCCGCAATCCTGATCGGTCCGGAGGGCGGGTTTTCCCCTGATGAGCGTACATGGTTGCGTGCCCTGCCGTTTGTTCGTGCCGTGACATTGGGCCACAGAATTCTGCGCGCCGACACCGCAGCCATCGTGTCGCTGGCGCTGTGGCAGGCGGCCGTTGGCGATCTCACCCGCCAATAATGAGCCGTCCTCACTTTGACGTGAGAGCAAATCGCTTGGCGGCGCCGCAGGGAGACGATAAAGGCGACAGGGAGACTGCGGCGGACAGTCATCCAGCTATGAACGGAGATGGGCGTGAGCGTTGAGCGGCAAGCATCGGGCGATCTTCCGCCAATTGAGAGCCTAGATGAATTAACCGCTTTCATGGCGGACGGGATCAAACCCAAGTCGCAGTGGCGAATTGGCACCGAGCACGAGAAATTCATTTATTGCCGCGATACGCTGAAGCCCGTCGGCTATGAGGGCGAAAACGGCATCCGCGCCATCCTCGAAAGGCTGAGCGTTGCGACTGGATGGGAAATCGTCCGGGACGGCGGCCTTGCCGTGGGGCTCAAAGGCGAGGGCGCGGCGGTTTCGTTGGAACCGGGCGGTCAGGTTGAACTGTCGGGCGCGCCTGTCGAAACCATTCATCAAACCTGCGACGAAGTCAGCCGGCATCTTGATGCAGTGAAGGCTGTCGCCGATCCGCTGAACATCGCCTTTTTCGGTCTCGGATTTGCACCCACCTGGACGCGCGACGAAATGCCGAAAATGCCCAAGTCGCGTTATACGATCATGCGAAACTACATGCCCAAGGTTGGGTCGCTTGGACTGGACATGATGCACCGCACCTGCACCGTTCAGGTCAATCTCGATTTTTCGAGTGAAGCGGACATGATTGCAAAATTTCGCACCTCCCTGGCCTTGCAGCCGATTGCGACGGCGCTGTTCGCAAATTCGACTTTGGTTGAAGGAAAGCCATCGGGCTGGGCGTCATGGCGCGCGCATATCTGGACCGATACCGACCCGGATCGCACCGGGCTGTTGAAGTTCGTGTTTGAAGACGGTTTCGGATTTGAACGCTACCGGGATTACATGCTCGATGTGCCAATGTACTTCGTGCGGAGGGGCGGAAAATATCTTGATGCTGCGGGGCTTTCGTTCCGCGATTTTCTGGCGGGAAAGCTGCCAATTCTTCCGGGGGAAAGGCCGCATATCCTCGATTGGGAAGATCACCTGTCAACAGCCTTTCCGGAAGTGCGTCTCAAGCGGTTCCTTGAAATGCGCGGGGCTGATTCAGGTCCCTGGGCGCGAATCTGCGCGCTCCCGGCCTTCTGGGTCGGCCTGCTTTATGACGATGTCGCGCTTGGCGCTGCTTGGGATGTCGCTAAGGACTGGACGGCGGAGATGCGCGATGCGTTGCGCGTCGATGCGGCTCATTATGGCCTTAAGGCGAAAATCGGCGACCGAAGCGTTCAGGATGTTGCGCGTGAAGTCGTCGAGATTTCGCGCCAGGGACTGAAGCGCCGTGCGAAAGCCGGCTCGATGACGGTTGATGAAACGCATTTTATTGAACCACTGCGTACGATCGCTGAATCGGGCGTAACGATGGGCGAATATCTGGCGGACCATTTCATAACCGAACTCGAGGGCGACGCGCGCGCCTTGCTGGCGGAAGTTTCTTTTTGATGGCGCGCAACAGCGCTGCGATAGACGTGTTCACCGACGTCGCCCCGGCCATGCGGGCATTGTCACGCCGGGACGCCGGGTTGAAAGCCGCGAGCAAAGCGATTGGCGAGCCTTACATCAGGCGGCGTGAAGGCGGGTTTCAGGGAATATTCCGGATTATCGTTGAGCAACAAGTGTCGGTGCCAAGCGCGCAGGCAATCTGGAAACGCTGCCAGGAAGGGGCGGACTGCGCGTCGCCCCGGGCAGTTCAGGCTTTGGGTTTGGAGGGACTGAAGGCGCGCGGCCTTTCATCACCCAAAGCCCGTTATGTGACGGAAATCGCCAAAGCCTTTAGCGACGGCGAGATTGACCTGGCTGCTCTTTCGGACAAGGGCGATGACGAGGCGATGGCGTATCTGGTCAGGCTAAGGGGCGTTGGGCCGTGGACTGCGTCGATCTACCTGCTTTTCTGTGAGGGGCGCGTTGACATTTGGCCGCCCAGCGATGTCGCCCTCAAACACGCCTATAACGCCGCCGCAAACGCCGATTTCGATCAGAAATCGCTCGACCTCAAAGCAGGTCAATGGTCGCCGTGGCGCGGCGTCGCCGCCCATATCCTGTGGACCTATTACGCGCACAGACGCGGCCGCACCCCCATATAAAGTGTGGCCGCTCGGCAATTTTAGCGGAAATTGTCAAATTACAGTCACCAAGAATCTGCTAGGGATTTCCCATTGGCGTGCAACGTCCTGTAAGGTTCCAACCCAAGAAGTGGAGAGATCGCCTTCAGTAGCTTCAAGAGCGAATTCGCCGCGCGCGCCGCGGCCGCCTTCACGAAAGGCGCTCCGCGATGCAGGTAACCCGCCACGCGCCTGAAGCCTGTCCCGCGTTGGTGCTCAATGCCGACTTTCGGCCATTGTCTTATTTTCCATTGTCCTTGTGGTCCTGGCAGGATGCGCTGAAAGCGGTTTTCCTCGAGCGTGTAGACGTTGTCGCGCAATATGAAACGATTGTCCGTTCATCAACGTTTCAGATGCGTCTGCCGTCGGTCGTGTCGTTGAAGACCTACGTCAATCATGCGCGCACGCCTGCATTCACCAGGTTCAACGTTTTCCTTCGGGATGGTTTTGCGTGTCAATATTGCGGGTCGGGCGAAAGGGATGTGCTCACCTTCGATCACGTCGTGCCGCGGTCGAAAGGCGGCCGGACGACATGGGAAAATATTGTCGCTGCGTGTTCGGGCTGTAATTTGAAAAAAGGCGGCCGGATGCCCGCGCATGCAAAAATGTTCCCGGCGCGCAAACCGGTCCGGCCGACGATGTTCGAGTTGAATGAGCGCGGCCGGGCGTTTCCGCCGAACTACCTCCACGATAGCTGGCAGGACTTTCTCTATTGGGACAGCGTGCTGGAACCTTGATTTGGCCAAGGTGTTGTCCATTGGTCGTCCGCGCTCTAGACTTCGCCGAAATCGACCGGAGGTTGTTATGTTGAACTGGTTTGAAGCCGTTACGATTATTGGCCGTCGCCGCATCAGCGCGCTGGCGATTGGCGCTGTGGGGCTGTTTGCCGCGAGCTGCGCCTACAATGAGGAACTCGGCCGCAGTCAGGTCGCGTTCGTTCCAAGCAGCCAGATGGCGTCGCTCGGCACGACCGCTTGGGCGGACGTTAAAAAGAAAGAAAAAGCTTCAACCGATCCAAAATATGTAAACCGCCTCAATCGGGTTGCGCCGAAGGTGCTCGCCGCAGCAGGCGAGAATCCGGCGGCCTGGGACTGGCAGGTTTTCGATTCAAAATCGCTCAACGCTTTTGCGCTGCCGGGTAACCATTTCGCTGTCTACACCGGGCTTATGGACATCATGGCGAATGACGATCAGCTGGCGACCGTTGTCGGCCATGAAATTGCGCACGTGCGCGCAAATCATTCGGGCGAGCGGTATTCACAGCAAGTCGGCGCCAGCGTGGCGATGTCGGCGGCGCAAGCCGCTATCGGCTCTGGAAGTCAGACCGGCCAGCTGGCGCTGGGCGCTCTCGGCGTCGGGGCGCAATATGGGGTCCTCTTGCCGTTTTCGCGAAAGCACGAGCTGGAAGCTGACAAACTTGGTCTCATTTATATGAACCGCGCCGGCTATGACGCCAACGAAGCGTTGAAATTCTGGACAAAGATGAGCCAGACGGGCGGCGGAAAGCCGCCGGAATTCATGTCGACTCACCCGGCGGATTCGACCCGGATTGCGCAGATCAAACAGGTGATTTCGACGTTGCCGCCGCGCGGCCAGTGATCGCCGTCCCGAGGCGCGATTAACCGGTTGAAATCGGCAGGGCCCGAGACTAGGTTCCGGCCCCGCGCCAGCCCTATCGCTGGCCCGTCGTGCCGCCTTAGCTCAGTTGGTTAGAGCGCTTGATTGTGGATCAAGAGGTCTCCCGTTCAATCCGGGAAGGCGGTACCACTTTTATTAACAGTTTAGGGTACGACAGACGGGGCTCCAGGAGCCGCCGCACAAGGCGCGCCGGCGGTTGACCCGGCGGCGCGGCAGGGGTGATTACGCTGCTTATGGACGAGTTCAAGCTCTTCTCAGCCGATATCGGCCAGCGGCTTGACCTCGTCCAGGGGGCAGGCGGCAATACGTCGATCAAGATCGGACCGGTGCTGCGCATAAAGGCGTCCGGCGCTTGGCTCGCCGAGGCGCTTGAAAAGCCGATTTTTGTGGATGTCGACCTAGCGCCGCTGCGCGCGGCCATGAGCGACGATTTCACCGACGAGACGTTGAAATCGGCATTGCAGCCGGCAGATGGCGGCGCTCTTCGGCCGTCGATCGAAACGCCGCTGCATGCATTGTCGCCCTTTCGAACTGTCGCGCATGTCCATTCGGTGAACGCGATTGCGCTTGCGGCGCGCCAGGATGCGCGCGCGCGTCTTGGCGAACGCCTTGATGGTCTCGATTGGGCGTTTGCGTCCTATCAACGGCCAGGTGCGCCGCTTGCAAAAGCGGTTCGGGAAATTTTTCGCTCAAGCGCCCCGAGGGTGATTGTTCTTGGCAATCACGGTCTCGTCGTCGCGGAAGACAGTATTGATGCGCTAAGGCGCTTGCTTGACGACGTAGAAACGCGCCTTGCCGCTGATCCTGTCAATGCGACCGCCCGGAAAAGGCGTACGCTGCCGCCGGCGCCGATGGACTATCGCTGGGTCGAAGATGGCGCCGCTGCTTTTCTGCCGTTCGATCAATTGCGCCGGCGGCTGGCGGCGAAGGGCTCGCTTTATCCCGACCATGTTGTCTTTCTTGGACCGGCGCTGGTAATGGCGGCGGACACCGGTGCCGTCAGCCGGTTGAACCCGGCGCCAAAGATTGCTGTAGTTTCTGACATCGGCCTGTTGGCGCGCAAAGACCTGACGCCGGGAGCGCTGGCGATGCTTGACTGTCTGGGTCTTGTCCTCGCGCGCACCGATCCCGATGCGCCGATCAATTATCTCACGCCCGAAGATGAGCGCGCGCTTTTGGGCTGGGATGCTGAAACCTACCGTCAGGCGCTTGACCAGCGGAGCGCTGCGGCGCTCGCAGACTAGGTCGGGAACTCATGCAGATTATCATTCCAATGTCGGGGTTTGGCGAGCGTTTCCGGCGCGCGGGCTATGACCGACCAAAGCCGCTGATCGAGATCGACGGCAAGGCGATCATCGAGCATGTCGTCGATCTGTTCCCGGGCGAGCGCGACATCACCTTCATTTGCAATGAGGACCATCTGAGGACGCCTCACTTCAAGATGGAGGAAATCCTCAATCGCGCCGCGCCGCATGCGCGAATTTCAGCGGTGGCGAGCCGAAAGCTCGGCCCGATCGACGCCGTCATGCGCGGCATGCCGGATCTCGACCCCGACAAGCCGACGATCGTCAATTATTGCGACTTTACCTGTGTCTGGGACTGGGCCGATTTCAAGAACTATGCAGCGGCGACGCGATGCGCCGGCGCCATTCCCTGTTATCGCGGCTTCCATCCGCATTCGCTCGGTTCGACTTTTTACGCTTATGTCCGCGAGAATGATCTGTGGGCCTATGATATCCAGGAAAAAAAGCCGTTCACGGATACGCCCTCAAACGAGTTTGCCTCAAGCGGAACATATTATTTCGACAGCGGGCGGCGCATGCGCGAAGCGTTTGAAGAAACCGTTCGCGCCGAACGCATGGTCAATGGCGAATACTATGTCAGCATGGCCTACAAGGGGCTGTTCGACCGGGGAGAAAAAGTCGGAATTTATGAAATTCCTCATTTCATGCAGTGGGGTACGCCGGAAGACTTTGAAGAATATCAGCGATGGTCCGACCTCTTTCGCGCGCTCGCGACGCCTTGTGCGCCGCCTCCGGCTGTCGGCGGCGCGGTTTTGATGCCGGCCGCAGGTCTTGGCGCGCGTTTCGCCGCTGAGGGGTATTCAGCACCCAAACCGCTGATCGATGTGTGCGGCGCGCCGATGGTTGTTCGCGCGATCAACGACCTGCCGCGCGCCGAACGGTCAAGGATCGTTTTGCGCCGCGATCTGCCTCAGGTCGACGAGGTTGAGGCGGCGGTGCGGCGCCTTCCCGGCGCTGACGCCATACTGCTGGACGCGGTGACGGATGGTCAGGCGCGGACCTGTGTGATCGGCCTATCCGGTCTCGATGAAACCGCGCCGTTAACGATTGGCGCCTGCGATAACGGGCTTCTTTACGATGGCTCACGATTTGCAGCGGTCGCGGCGAATGCGGATGTTGTGGTCTGGGGCAAGCGCCGGCACCCAGCGGCCAAACGGCGTCCGGAGCAGTTTGGATGGATCGACGCGGGCGACGACGGGAAAATCAGCAATGTCTCTGTCAAAGCGCCGCTCGGCGATCCGGCGAACGATCCAATCGTCACCGGAACCTTCAGTTTTCGGCGCGCGGCGGACTTCCGCCGGGCGGCGGCGCGACTGTTTGAACGCGGCGGCGCGGTTAATGGTGAATATTATGTCGACTCCTGCATTAATGACGCGATCGCGCTCGGTCTCGATTGCCGTCTGTTCGAGGTCGACCACTATCTAGGCTGGGGAACGCCGGACGAGCTCAGAACTTTCGAATACTGGACGGAGTGTTTCGACAAATGGCCAAGCCATCCCTACTCGCTGGAAGCCGACAGGCGGATCGAGGCGTCGGCGCGGCGGTCGATCCGCAGCCGGTACCGGCCGCTCCGGCCGCAGCGCCCGGGTCGGCGCTGATCGGGCAGTTGGCGCGGTTTGGCGTCGCCGGCCTTGCCAATGTCGGCGTCGATCTTTCGGTCTATTCCGCGCTCTTGTTCGCGGGCGCGCCGATCTGGGTGTCGAAGGCGATCGCCTTTATCTGCGGAACGGCTTTCGCCTATTGGGCCAACAAGACCTGGACCTTTCGCGCCGGCAAAGGCAGCACAAAGAAGTTTGCAGCGGTCGCCGCGCTTTATTCGGTCAGCATGGCGATCAATGTCGGCGTTAACAGCCTTGTCATTGCCATGATGGATGACCGGCCATTAAGCCGGACGGTCGCCTATTGCTGCGCGCTGGTGCTGAGCGCGACCATCAATTTTGTCGGAATGCGCGAAATTCTGCTCGGAAAACCGCGTGCAGATGCGATTGCAGGTGAGGCATGAACAGACACGCAATGCTGTTGCACGGCCCCTATTTTCCGGCGCATGACGACAATCGCATGACCAGCGAAGGCGATACCGCCGCCGCAAGGCGGCGCTTCTTGGCGACACGCTTTCGCAATCTTGAAGCGCTCCTGTCGCACCGCTTTTCGTGGATGAACGACCATGTGCGTCCGGACGACAAGATTGTCGAGTTTGGGTGCGGCGCCGGATTTTTGCCGCTCTATCTCACCAAGGGCGACATCACGCTGACCGACGTCGTCAAGAACGAGTGGGTTGATGAAATCGCCGACGCGATGAACCCGCCTTTCGCGCCCGGTTCAATCGACGTCATCGTCTGCAGCCACATGATGCATCATATGGCCAAGCCGGTGACGTTCCTGAAGCTGGTTCACCCGCTGCTGAAGCCGGATGGGCGCATCATCATTCAGGAAATCAATACGGCGTTCTTAATGCGGCTTCTGCTCAGGATCATGCGCCATGAAGGCTGGTCCTATGACGTCGACGTCTTCAATGAAAATGAGGTCACCAATGATCCGGGCGATCCGTGGTCGGCAAATTGCGCGATTCCGGAGCTGCTATTCGGGTCGACGGAAGACTTCGAAGCGAAGATTCCAGGCTACAAGATCATCAAGAATGAGCTTAACGAGTGCCTGCTGTTCCCGGCGTCGGGCGGCGTCATCGCCAAGACGCCAGTGCCGGAACTCCCGACTGTCATCTTGAAGGCGCTCGGCGGGCTTGATCGTATCCTTGTCGGCGTTGCGCCGGGGCTTTTCGCTTTTGGCCGTTCGGTCGTCCTGCAACGGCAAGAGGTTTCATGAGCGGTTCTGCGCTGACGTTTTCGCTGGTCGTTCCCTGCTACAATGAAGCGGAGAACCTGCCTTTGCTGGTCGAGCGGTGCCGTCAGAGTATTGGCGGCGATGAAGCCGAGATCATCCTTGTCGACAATGGATCGACGGACGACAGCGCCGCCGTGCTGGCGCGCTTGCTGGTGACCGACGGCAATATCCGCAGCGTTCGCGTCGAGAAAAACCAGGGCTATGGCTTTGGCATCTTGAGCGGCCTCAGGGCCGCGCGCGGCGACGTCATCGGATGGACGCATGCCGACATGCAGACCGATCCGGCTGACTTTCTCAAGGCCGCCGCTCTCTTCAGGGCGTCACCCGATCCGGCGAAGCTCTTTGTCAAGGGCCGCCGCCGCGGGCGCCCGTTTGGCGACGAATTTTTTACGGCGGGAATGGCCGCCTTTGAAACGGCGCTGCTCGGCAGGCCGCTCATCGACATCAACGCTCAACCGACAGTATTTCACCGCCGGTTTTTCGACGCCTGGGTCTTGCCGCCGCATGATTTTTCGCTCGATCTTTACGCCTATTTTCAGGCCAAGGCGTGCGGCTGCGAGGTCGCTCGCTTCGATGTCGTATTTGGCGCGCGCGCGCATGGCTTGTCGCGGTGGAATGTCAACTGGAAGGCGAAGCAGAAATTCATCAAGCGCACCGTCGATTTCAGTTTCGAACTGCGCCGCCGGTTGAATGAAGGGCGCCCTGCGCTGGCGGGCGAGCCCGAATGATTATTGTCTCGCATCGCCGCAACACCGCCGCTCAGCTTCGCGAAACGCCGCGCCATCATGGCGTTGAGGTCGACATCCGCTCGCAGGGCGACAGGCTGATCATTCATCATGACGCATTTGCCGCTGGCGACGATTTTGAGCGCTGGCTGGACGATTACGCGCACCGGCTGCTGATCCTCAACGTCAAGGAGGAGGGTCTCGAAGACCGCCTTCTTGGCCTGATGAAGGCGCGAGGGATCGACGATTTTTTCTTTCTCGATCAGTCCTTTCCGTTCCTCGTCAAAACCGCCCGCGCTGGCGAGAAACGCTGCGCTGTTCGTGTTTCGGAATTTGAATCGATCAACACCGTGTTGTCGCTGGCGGGTCTTGTTTCGTGGGTGTGGGTCGACTGCTTTACGCGATTTCCGATCTCCGGCGCGGAGGCGGCAAAGCTGCAATCGCTTGGCTTTCGTCTTTGTCTTGTCTCGCCGGAATTGCAGGGGCGGCCCGGCGACCAATCGATCCCGGCGCTCCGGTCGCAGCTGGCGCGGGAAGGCGTTGCAGCCGATGCGGTTTGCACCAAATTGCCGCCATTATGGGCGGGAGTGCAGGCGTGATCCCGGCGCCGTCCAGTTCCGCCGCGCGCAAGCCACTGTCCCGGCCAGCGCTGCTGCCGTTTTTCGGGTGGCATCGCAAGGACGTTGCGATTGAACTGACAGCGGCGTTCTGGGCGGGTCTGGCGATCCGCCTCGTGCTTTGTTTTCTCTTCATCCCGGCGATTCAGGAAACGCTGTTTATCCCGTTCATGCGCGAGACGCTGTTGCATCCCTCGCTTGATCCGTGGACATCTTTCATTGCTGGCGGCGGCGCCGCCAATGCGTTTCCCTATGGCGTCGTTATGTATCTGGCGCACGCGCCGACCGTGGCGATCGGCATGGCCGCAGATCTTCTGACCGGCGGCGATCTGTTCACGCGCCTTGGGTTTTCCGCCAGCCTGCTCGCCGCCGACTTTGCGCTCTTCGTCATTTTGTGCCGGCTGTTTGAAGACCGTCAGCGGCAGGTTGCGTGGTTTTACTGGCTCTCGCCGATTGTCATTTACGCAACCTATTATCACGGCCAGACCGATATTGTGCCGGTCGCCCTCCTGACCGGCGCGTTGCTGGCGCTCCGCCATCATTGGGCGAAGGCGGCCGGGGTGTTGCTGGGGCTCGCCATCAGCGCCAAGCTGTCGATGCTGCTCGCCGCGCCCTTCCTGTTTTTCTATGCGCTGAACAACCGGCAGTTCAGACCAAAGGGGCCGTTGTTTCTGGCGACGGCGTTTGTGGTGACGGCGGTGCTTCAGGCGCCGATCCTGTTTTCGCCGGGCGCACAGGCGATGATCTTTTCGAGCCCGGAGGTCGGGCGGCTTTACCGGTTCGTTTTGCCGATTGGCGAAGGGCACGACCTTTATCTTTTTTTCATCGGCTACGCCGCCGCCGTTTATGCGGCGTTTTCGGTCGGGCGGATTAATTTTGACCTTCTGTTCGCGCTGCTTGGCGTTGGCTTCCTGACGGTCCTGACCCTGGCGCCAGCGGCGCCGGGATGGTTTGTCTGGGTTGTTCCGTTCCTCGTCGCTTACCAGTTGCGCGACGGCGCGCGCGAACGCTCGGTCCTGCTCGTCGCCGCCTACGCCGCGCTTTTGATCGCCGAGCTTTTCCTGACGGCGTCAGGGGCGCGTGCGCCGCTATTCGGCCTTGATCATTCCGCGCCGCCGCAAGTCGGCTTTTTGGGCGATGCGGCGAAACTGATCTCTATCATTGTCACCTTGCGCACCCTTGCCGGGGTGATGATCGCGGTCTCGATGTATCGCCGCGGCGTTGCGTCGAACGATTATTTCCGTCTGTCGAGGCGGCCGATCGCCATTGGCATCGCCGGCGATTCAGGATCGGGCAAGGATACGCTCGCCCGCGCCCTCGATCAGCTGTTCAGCCCCAACTCCGTCATCAGCCTGTCGGGCGATGACTATCACCGCTTTGAACGGGGCGCGCCGATGTGGCACATCGTGACGCATCTTGATCCGCGCGCCAATGATTTGAAAGCGCTCAGCGTTGATGTGCAGTCGCTGCTGGCGGAGCGCGCCATTTCCCAGCGCCATTACGACCACGGAACCGGACGGTTCACGCCCTTCCGCCGCACGCGCGGCAACGACGTTGTGCTCGTCAGCGGCCTGCATACGTTTTATTCGACCTCGCTGCGCGACCTCTTTGACGCCACCGTCTTTCTCGACATGGATGACTCGCTCAGGCGGCATTTGAAAATCCAGCGCGATGTCGGCGAACGCGGCTATGACCGCGCCGCTGTCGAGGCCTCGATCGAGCGGCGCGCGCCGGACCGCGAGCGCTTCATCCAGCCGCAGATCGAGCGGTCGGATCTTGTGCTGTCGGTGCGGCCTGTCGATCCTGACCGCATCAGTGGCCCGGATGGGGTGACGCCGGGATCGTTGAAGCTGAGCGTCAGGTGGCGTGACGCCACCGATTTCGCCGACCTTGCGCGATGCCTCATCGGTCTTTGCGGGGTCCGGCTCGATCAGCATCCGCCGGGATTTGACGGCGTCGTTGAGTTTGACGTTGAAGGCGAGGTCGAAGCAGATGATATCCGGCTGATTATCAAGAAGATCGCGCCGGAAGCGGAGGATCTGCTCGGCCCTGAACCTCAATGGGAAAATGGGCTTCTTGGCGTCATGCAGCTGATTGTCATCGTTCATCTTATCCGGCGGACGCGGCAGCGGCGGATCAGAGACTGAACAAGGCAAGGGCGCGACATTGGCGGTCGAAAGATGAAGATAAATTGCGATCAGAACGTGTTGACGAAGAGGCCGCATGCGGTGCTGCTCGATCTAGACAACACGCTTTACGATTATGACCGGCCGCACGCAAAGGCGCTCGCCGAAGTGCGCGCCAAGCTTGGCCGCAACGCCGGGATTGCCCCGGCGCGGTTCGATGCGCTCTATGACGAGGCGCGCAAAAGCGTCAAAGCCGATCTTCGTGACAACGCCAGCGCGCATAGCCGGCTGCTCTATTTTCAGCGGATGATCGAACTGACCGGCCTTCGCTCCGATGTCGTGATGGCGCTCGATTGCGAACAAACTTATTGGCGGACGTTTCTTTCCGCCGCCAGCCTTTTTCCCGACGTTGAAAATACGGTGCGGCTGATCCGCTCGATAGGCGCACCAATGGCGATTGTTACCGATCTCACCGCGCAGATTCAGTTTCGCAAGATCGTCTATTTCGGCCTTGAATCGATTGTCGATCATGTTGTGACGTCGGAAGAAGCTGGCGCCGACAAACCCGCGCCGCAAATCTACGAACTGGCAAGGCGCAAGCTCGGCCTTGCGCCCGATGCGCTGGTGTGGATGATCGGCGATGACGCCGCCAAGGACTGCGACGGCGCAAAGGCGCATCTTGGCGCGGTCACTTTTCTGCGCCGCGCCGGTCAGGACACGGCGTCGCTGGCGAAAGCCGATATTGTTTTCGACCGGTTTGACGAACTGAAAACCGTGTTTGAACGCTTCGCCCGCTGACCGAGGCCCCGACCATGCCGACAGCAACGATAGCGCCCGCACCAAGCGTTTCGACCGAGCGGTTCATCCTGGCGGCGGCGGGAATATTTTATACGGCGGCGGCGTTCATGCCGTGGGGGTGGCCGTCCGTCGACGGCTATCCGGCGATCGAGCGCTACATTGATCCGCAGTTTCTTGGCGGTGATTTTTACACCAACACCACGGGCGCCTATAATGTCGACACGCTTCTTGCGGCGAGCCTTGGCTCGCTGCAAAAGGCGACGGGCCTTCAGTATGATGCGGTTCTGGCGGCCCTCAATCTCGTGCGCTGTCTGGTCTGGCCGTTTGTGCTGTTTCAGTTCTTCCGGGCGCTCGCCGATGATCGCTGCATCGCGCTTGTTGGCGCGCTGATCGGGGCCGGGGCGCTCTACGCGCTTCCAAATCTTCTCGCCTGGGGCTGGCTCTGGGGCGATCCGTCGACGGCGATGTTTGCAGTGGTTTTCATCGCCGGCGCTTGGGCGCTTTTTCTGGACCGGCGGCCGTCTCTGGCGATGCTTCTGTTTTCAGCCGCACTCCTCATTCACCCGTTGATGGCGGTGCATGGCGGTATTTTCACCGCGCTGATCTTCTTTGTCGATTATTCGCGTGACGAAAAATGGCGGGCGCTGAGGTCGCCCGCCGCATGGCTGTCGATCATTCTTTTTGGCGGCTTGTTCGCCGCGCATTATGTGCTGCTTGGGGCAACGCCGGACGAAGAATTGCCGGTTGACGCTTACACGCATATTCTCGCTTATGTGCGTCACCCGACGGACTTCATTCCGAGCCTTTTTTCACAAAGCGACTGGATTGCCGGCATATTGGGGTCGGCGATCGCCGTCGCCATTGTCTGGAAGATGCGCGCGGAATTCTCCAGATGGCCGCTGGTTGCCGGCGGGCTCGTTTCTTACGCCGCGATCTGTCTTTGCGGCTATTTGTTTGTTGAACTCTATCCGGTTCGTTTCTTTGTCAAGCTGATCCCGTTCCGCTATGTCATCGTTGGCGCGCCGTTGATGCTGTTCGCGTATGCGACATTGCTGGCGGCGGAACTGCGCGACGGACGAAAGACGAGTTTCATTTTTCTCGCCGGACTGTTTTTCGCCTATCCGGTTGCAGAGCGCTTCGGTGCGGTGTCGCTTGTCGTTCTCGCCCTGATCGCCGCGTGGGTGGCAATTCGCATCGCGACGGCGCGCCCGGCGATCCGGCCCATCGATGGTCTGCTGCTGCGTTTTTTGCCTGCCGGCAAGGTATTGACGGTTATTGCAGCGGCGCTTCTTGTCCTGTCGCCCGCTGCGCTTTATGCGCGCCGGCATCAGCTGGTCATCCCGCGCGCTGAAAATCAGCACAGGCTCTATGCATGGGCGGCGCGCGAAACGCCGGTGAACGCCGTCTTTCTCGTCGATCAAAATGGCCGCAAAAGGTTCTCGCATGCGATCGATCCGCAGCGAATGCGGCTGGTCGGTCGCCGCGCGGTTGCGGCGTCAAAGGATTTTCCGTTTCTCGACAAGGATATCACGCCATGGAACGAGCGCTGGCAGGGTGCGCTTGGCGGCGGCGCGCCGGGCTTTGTCAGCCGCGCGGATGCAGCGACGCTTGCCGATATCGCGGCGCGCTTCGGCGTTGACTTTGTCGTTCGCGATGCGCCGCTTGGCGAGGACGCGCGCTTCAGCCTCGTTCGCGAATTTGCGCCCGAGAAAGGCGCCGGCGAGATTTACGTCTACGCTGTGGTTCATTGAATCGTCGGTCAGCCGTCTTTGCGCCCTGCCGCGCGTTCGGCCGACGGAAAGAATAGGAAGGCGAGCATCAGCACATAGCTCGCATAATCCCAGGCGATCCCGAGCGCCCAGACATCGGAGAATATCTGCGCGTGTTTGAGGACGGCGTCGCGCGGCGTGATCTCTGACAGGCCGGCAATGCGTTCGGCGGCGACGACCTCTGCGGTTCGCGACTTTCTTTTTTGCGGCGTCTCGGCGACGCCGAGGCCATCGCCGCGGAAAAGGCTTGCGATAATTTCAAGGCCGCGCGCGGGCGAGAGTTCCGCAGCGGAGGGAAGGGGCGGCGCCGGTTTGCTGCGGCGCTGCGCCGAAATGGATTTCTTCAGCGCGCCGGTGACGTTGTCGGCATAGAAATTGATGGCGCGGCTTTGCGCCGGCGACAGGCCGGCAACCGGTTTCGGATTGGCGCGGTCGAACGAATCGAGTTGTGACTGCAACAAGGTTTCGATGCGATGATCCTGCCGCCAGCGGTTGAGGACAATCGCAAAGTCGTTAAAGCCGGTCTCGAATCTGCCGGCCCAAGCGTCGTAATTTTCATAGGCGTTGGCGGTGAGCGCGGTGCGCAATTCTTCGCTCTTTGCCGCGCAGATTTCCGGCTCGAACGGGCTGATCCCGGTGGGGTCGCGCGCGTCGAGCACCGCTTCAACGCTGTCCTGGACCGCCGAATACCATTCGGCGACACCCTCGATATAGGACGCCACCGCGCCGCGCCCGGCAGACCCGGTCTGGAAGCCGCCGTCGCGTTCGCGCGCAGCGGCGTCGGTTGTTGTCCGTACAGAGAGTTTCAGATCCTCAAGCGCGGCGCGGTCTTTCTGGCGCCAGGCGACGATCCCGGCGCATTCGGCCTGAAGGCGGTCCGTCTCATAAGCGTAGGTCATCCGCACGGCGTCGACGCCGGCGATGCCGACAACGGTTGTCCAGGTTGAAACGACGAAGAGAATGAGCGACAGGATCGGAATAACGACGAAGATCTTGATTGAGCGCTCGATGAAATGCAGCGCGGTTGCAACGGTGTTGTCGCCGACCCCGCGAAACCAGTCGCGATGACGCACGAGTTCCGCGCCGCCGATCCAGATCGCGACGGCAAGGAAGAACACAAAAACGCCGAACGCCGGCGGCAGGATGGCGTTGCGGAAAAAGTCCGCGGTCTGCTGCGAGGTGATCAGCGAAAACCCGATCGCCGATGAAACCGCGGAAAAGAAAGCGGACGTCGTTGCCACAACAATGAAGAGCCGGTTGAACAGCGACGAACCGGAAAGCCGCCGCGACGTCAGGATGGCGAAGGTCAAGGCGCCAAGAAGCGCCAGAACAATCGCCGACCCGATAGCGAGCCCGGCGGCGCCGTCGAGAAGCGCGGCTGGTTCTTGCGCCTTGGCTGTTGCGGTCAGGGCGCTGACAAAGGCAAGGGCGGCGACCGGCGCGCGTGCAGGATGCGATTTGTCCGTCACCCGTTTCCCCCGTTTTTCCCCGAATTCACGCGGCGCAAAGCCTATGGCGGGCCCCGCCGCGAGTCGAGGGCGTGATGGGGGGTCATTCCGCCAGAAACCCGAAAACCCGCGCCTTAGAACCTTTGGGGCGCGGGTCCTCGTTCTCGCGGGTGGAATTTCCCCGAGGCGTTGGAAGAGATCGCGCGGGACAAGTCCCTATGGTTTGGTGCGATGGACTTCTCAAGTTCAGTCCCGCGCTACCCGGACGTACTTCTGGCGCCAACCCGCGCAAGTTCCGCGCGCCCGGCGCGCGGAGGTTGCGCAGATTATCAGTTCTCGGCGCTTGGCGAAGAGCCAAGCGCCGGGGGGACGGTGTACCGGGGTAGCCCCTTTGTTACCTCAAGGGCCATTGCCGGCGGTTCAGGTCAGCCGGCAGGGTCTCGTGAGGAACCCCAAGATGCGTTCCTCCTGCCCGCTCGCCGGGGCGTTCGAACCCAAGGGCCTGGTGCACCAAGAGCCTCTTCCGATCGAACACGGGAGAGATCAT
>JBGSVH010000100.1:0-4751 GCA_041753055.1 Parvularculaceae bacterium | reverse complement strand
GTTGGCGAGCGGCTTCAGCGCGCGCGCGGTCTCTTCGATCAGGGCGCGCGCCGCGTCGGTTGGTTCCGACGAGCCCGGCTCGAACATGGCCCGTCCGGCGGTGTCGACCAGCAGCACCTGCAGGCCGTCGTCGGTCAAATTGATGGTGATCGCGTCATTGGCGTCCTTTGCAATCGGCCGCATCAGGATCGCATGCTCAAGTTTTTCTTTCACCGCTTCGAAACGGCGCCGATCGGCCGCGGCGGCTTCGAATGCGCCGCGATCGCCGTCCATGCCGGCGGCGGGCCTGGCCGCCAGCGTTTCGGCAAGCCCCTGTCCGGAGGGTGTTGCGGTCGGAACAATAGAACCCGGCTGGCGCATTTCCGGAACGCCCTCGAGCGCCGCATCACCGGCGTATCTGCGTTCTTCGGTGACGCCGAACGCCTCGCGGATCGAGCCGGCGACAACCTGCATCTTGGCGGCGTCCTGAATTGAGAAGGATACAATCAGCACAAAGAAGCAGACAAGAAGCGTCATCAGGTCGGCGTAGGTAATCAGCCACGTGCCCGACGCGCGCCGCCGACCCCGGCCTGTCGGGATAATGCTCATGCAAGCGCGCTCGCAAACTGGGCGCGCGATTTTTCCGGGAGATAGACGATCAGCATGTCGGTGATGGCGTCCGGTGAGCGGCGTTCGGCGACTTGGCAGAGGCCGTCGATGATCAGCGACAGATTGGTTTCCTGCGCGTCCAGCTTGGACGAAAGCTTGTCGGCGATCGGCAGCGCCAGAACATAGGCGATCAGCGCCCCATAAAGCGTCGTCAGCAAGGCGATCGCCATCGCCGGGCCGATGGTTGACGGATCTTCCATCGACGACAGCATTTTGACGAGGCCGACAATGGTGCCGATCATGCCAAAAGCAGGCGCTGCTTCGCCGATGGCGCGAAAGATTTTCTCGCCGTCGACGAGCCGCTTGATTTCAAGTTCGCGTTCGCGCGTCAGCTGCGCGCGCAATTGATCCGCGGTCAGCCCATCGGCGATCATTTGCTTGCCGCGCGCCAGAAAAGGATCGGAAACGGGCGCCCGCTCAAGGCCCATTGGCCCCTGACGGCGGGCAACCTGCGCCAGCGTGCGCAATTCCTCGAGAAGATCGCCGGCGCTCTTGGTCTGATCGAAGAACGCCGTGCGCGCGCCAGTATAGACGGCCGCGGCTACGTCATCGACGGGAAAGCGCAAGACCGTTGCAGCAGCGGCGCCGCCGATAACGATCAGGAAGCTCGGCATATTGAAAAAGATCGCGACGGCGCCCGACATGACGATGGCGAGTCCGACGACAAAAAGGCCGGCGACAATGCCGCCGATGGTGGCGAAGTCCATGCGCATCAACAAAGGGTCCCTCACAGCCGGGCCAATATAGTCGACGGCGCGTAAAGACGGCCCTTAAAGCCTGTCTAAAATTGGCGAGGTTCGGGCGGCGCGGCGTTTAGAAAGACTTAACGATTGGCTTATCCGAGAGCGCATCCCGGCCGCATCGGGGAGAGCGTTACGAACCAGTCCGACGCCTTGGGCGCATCTGGCTCCGCGTCAACCAGCGGCGCGCCGATAAGCGGTGTAACAAGGCCTGCGATCTCGCCCTTGCGGACGTAGATGCAGCGCCCGTCCGCATCGAAAGCGCTGATCGCTCGCGCGATGTTTGTCATTTCTTCGTCGGAAGGATGCAGCATGCTGACGCCGCCCAGAAATGTCCGGATCAGTTTGGCTTCTTCCAATGAAATGACAAGCGATCCCTTCGGAATGCGCTTCAGAAAATAAGCGTCCGCAGCGCCAAATTCGCTGCGCATAACCCTGGTCAGCTGATAATCACCGACACTCGACGCGAAGCCAGCGCCGATGCTGACGCCGCCGACCGCGAGCAGCGCGCGCAAGAGGGCCGGCCTTTCCGCAATCAAGTAAATGCAACACAGCCCGCCAAGGACAAGTGCAACAATGAGCTGCGGATAGGTGACGCCGGCGACCGCGTAAGCCGGCGCCATGGTGAACACTGTCGCCTGCACGCCGGAAAGCCCGGCAAATCCCGCCAGCGCGCCGAGGAGCAGGATTTTGCGGGCGGCGGGCGTACGCCGCGCCAGATGCATGATCGCAGCGGCGGAGAGAATGGTCAGAAATGGAACCGCGGCGAAGAAGAACCGCATATTGAGCGCATAGCCGCCGTGCCATTGTTTGACGCTGAAGAAGACGATGGGCGCTGCGGCGAACAGCAGGCAGAAGGCCGTCGCACGGACGCCTTTGCCGCGAAAAAAATCGGCGATTGCGATCATGGCGATCAGGAAAAACGGCATGCTTTCGAAAAACGCCTTCTTGGGAAGGCCGAAAGTTGTCAGAAAGCCCCTGGTGTCGCGCGTCAGAACGTCATGAAAATAATCACCGTTATATGCCTGCAGGTCGAAGAGCAGCGTCCACAAATGGTGCGCAAAAGTTGACAGCGGGCGCCAGCACAGCGCCACCACCGCCATCGCGACGGCGTACAGAGCAAGCTTTCCATTATGGGGAATAGCGAGCAATTGCTTCCGCTGGCGCAATCTGTCGACATCAACAACCATCAAGGCGCCCGCACCAAGGGCCGCGGCAATGGCGAGCGGCGCATAGCCTCGAACCGTCTCGTAATCGGAGGGCGAGCCGTAGGAAACCGGCGAAGCGATGCCGTATTTGACGATGTTGAACCATGCGGCCAGTACCAGCAGCGGCGCCGCGCCGGCAAGGAAGCTGACGATGGCAAGGCGGTTGCCGGGCGCTGCAATAAGCCGGAGCCAGACAAAGATCGCGGCGAAATAAAGAACGCTATCGACACGCACGATGGCCGCAAAGCCGATTAACGCACCGGCCAATGCAAGGCGCGAGTGGCTGACCTTCGGGTGCGCCGCTGCATCAATTGCAGACAACGCCGCCCCAAGAAGGATCGCGAGTGTCAGCATATGCGGCCAGATAGCGAAGGCGTAGGTTGGAAAATATGTTGCCGCCGTCAGCAATCCCGCAGACCACAGCGCGATCTCGTCGTCCTGATAAAGGCGTCTGGCGATTTCGTGGGTCAGAAAGATTGCCGCAAGTCCGGCGACCGCGTTCAGGAAAAACAGTCCAGCGACGCCGCCGATCGAATAGAATGGCGCGGCAATAAAAGCGTACCCGGCGGGGTATTGCGGATAGACCCGGCCGTCGCTTCCGTATCCCGACAGCGCATAGATCAGGGACGGCGCGCCTTCGACGCCGCCATCCGACTGAATGGCAAGATCGCCGCGCGTCGCCATTGCATCGGCCATCGCGATGTAAACGCTTTCATCGATTGCAAAAGGGCCGGGCGCTGATTGCGTCATCTGTGCAAACAGCGCCGCGTAGAAAACGACAAAAAGCGTCATCGCGCCGGCGCGAATGGCGGCGCGGCGCGACAGCAGGTCGGAGGGAAAGGCAAGGATCGGCTGCATCACGGCGCTCACAGGAAAATCGGCCGGCTTTGCGCCGGCCGGCCATCAAAGCGGCGAGCCGTAAATTAACCAATAAAACCGGCGAAAAACCCCGGCGGGCCAGATCCCCGCCTGCATCATCGCCCGATGATCCAAGTTCCTTGGTGTTCGCCTCGGGAATCACGAAAAACCGGATTCCACTTGATCGGAAAACGCCCTAGCCCCACGGGCCTTTTTGCGGCGCATTAACCGGCGCAAACGCCGCATCAGGGCGGCGGACGTCGCCGCGCGCCATCCGCAGCAACCGGTCGATTCGGTTTTGTGCGGCCGGATGGGTCGAAAAGAGATTGTCGGCGCCGCGTCCCGACAAGGGATTGATGATCATCAGCTGTCCGGTCTCGGGATGCATCTCGGCGGTTGCATTCGGAATGCGCGCAGCGCCCTGACTGATCTTTGCGAGCGCCGAGGCGAGCGCTTCGGGCCTTCCGGAAATCTCAGCGCCGATCCGGTCCGCTTCATATTCCCGCCCGCGGCTGATCGCCATCTGAACGAGACCGGCGGCAAGGGGCGCCAGGAACATCATCGCAAGCGTCCCGATCAACCCGCCGCCATTGTTGCGGTTGCCACCAAAGAAGAGCGCAAAATTGGCGAGCGTCGTGATGGCCCCGGCGATGGTCGCCGTAACTGTCATCGTCAAGGTGTCGCGGTTTTTCACGTGCGCCAGTTCATGCGCCATGACGCCGGCGATTTCCGCGTCGTTCAACATGCGCAAAAGTCCGGTTGTCGCTGCAACAGCGGCGTTTTCGGGATTGCGGCCGGTTGCGAACGCATTCGGCTGATCATTGGGGATGATGGTGATCTTAGGGCGCGGCAGGCCGGCGTTCGTCGCCAGCTGCTCGACAATTTCAACATAACGTCGCACCGCGCCGGACGCATTCGTGCGGTCGACTTCCTCGGCGCGATACATCCGAAGGACAATTTTGTCGGCGTTCCAATAGGCGAAGAGATTTGAGCCGGCGGCAAACAAAAGGGCGAGCAGCATGCCGCCGCCGCTGCCCAGAGCATAGCCGATGACGCCGAAGAGCGCGGTCAGAACCGCGATCAGGATATAGGTGCGACGATGACCCATTGTTTGTGCTCCGGCGTGATTCCTCTGGCGTGACACCAGCGCCCGTTTATATGTGAAGGCAGGAAAGGTCCTTCAATATGGCGATGGGTTCGGATGAAGACGCCAAAGCGGAAATTGAAGGCGCTGCCCCCGGCGTCCCTCTGTCGCCAGCGGCGCGCCGCGCGCTTCAGGAGGCGGCGGCCCGGCGTA
>JBGSVH010000099.1:0-7259 GCA_041753055.1 Parvularculaceae bacterium | reverse complement strand
GAGAAAAAATCAAAAGGAGGACATTCGAAAGAAGGCGCTTGCAGCACGCCAAAGCCGCTGCTTAAAATGAAACAAAGGATGAGCCAGAGCCTCCGTTAGCCAACGCGCTCAAGCGTCCCAAGTTATTCGACGACGGACACCGGGGGATAAGGTGGGGGATAACTTTTTTTTGTTGTGCGATTTCAACGCGCTTTATGGTTAACAAAAAA
This sequence comes from Parvularculaceae bacterium, assembly GCA_041753055.1. GTDB lineage: Bacteria > Pseudomonadota > Alphaproteobacteria > Caulobacterales > Parvularculaceae > Amphiplicatus. The sequence continues at coordinate 7,050 of JBGSVH010000099.1, read as the reverse complement.
TCTTTGGTTAACGGGCATTAACCATGATTTTCGCTAGCGGAATCGGCTAATTCTCGCCACCTGCGATTGGTCGTCTGTATACGGAGCATCAACCGGCGCGGGCGCGCGTCACTCGCTGGCGGCGGATGCCGGGCAAAAATCGCCGCCGCAGGCTTCGGTGGCGAAAATCTCCGCTTCAAGACGCCAGACGCCGTCCGCCTGCCGCCATTTCGCCGAATAGGACCCGGCGGCGAAGTTTTCCGCGCCGCGCTCGCGCTCGCCGCGCCAGCGTCCGTTTTCCAAAGCGACCGGCGCAACGCCGGAGACCCGCACGCATTGCGGCGTGCGCACATAGACCGCGCGGTCGGGCGAGGCGAAATCGTCGCCCCATAATTGCAATTGCGTGTCGCGTCCGTCGAAGCGGTCGCTGTTGGTTCCAGTGACGAGGAGAACGTTTTCCGCAAGCACCGTCGCCATCGCCGACAGGTCTTTCGCCGCGATCGCCTCGTTGAATGCGCCGCGCTGCGCTTTGACCGCGTCAATATCGGCGCCGGCGCCGGCGGATTTGCAGCCGCCGGCAATGGCTGGCGAAGCCAACAGCAAAGCGGCGCAAATTGCTGCGATGAGGCGGTGCGTCATTGGCTTTCCTCTTCCTCTTTTTTATTTCCCGCCGCCGCATCGACCGCCCGACGCAGCGCCATTGCACTTTCGAGCCGGTCGCCGCCGACTTGCGACGCGACCTTCATCGTCGACATCCAGTAGCGCAGCTCCGCCATCAGCGCGGCGTCGGCCCGGATTGCATCAACGACGCGCGCCGCCTCCGCCTCGCCGACGGGCGCGGCGCAGTCGAGCATCGTCTGCCGGGCCTTGATGTCGGACGTGTAACAATTATCCCAGATATAGGTTTGCAAATGGAGCGGAATGACGCCGCGCACATGCTCGCGATAATGCGGGCGTTCAGCCATCGCCGGGTTGACGCCGAGCGAATAATATTGCGCCAGACCGTTGCGAAGGCCGGTGTCGGCGACGAGCCCAATCTCGCCGGCGCTTTTCAGCTCATCATAGGTCGGTTGCGTGGTGAAATATTCCGCGACCTGGCTCGACTGGAAAAAAGCGAGCAGCAAGTCCCATTGCGACGCGCCTTTGGCGTCGCCAGTTTCGGCGTAGTCGAGCCCCTTGGCGCCATAGTTCGCGACCTTCGCCCAGAAACCGATCCGGTCCTTATAGGTCGCGATGTCGGCGTCGAGATCGGCGCCGATACGCTGCAGGTATTCATGCGCCCTCACCCGGTCGACGCGGGCCGCGTTCCAATTATTGACCTGCATGCCGATAAAAACGCCGAAGACGACGATCAGGAAATCGAGCGCGATCGCGGTCCATTCCTGCTTGCGGAAATGCGAGATGACGCGGCGGAGGATCATCGGGCGGCCAGCTCCTCATTCAGAGCCGACGTCACATCCTCGGCCCGCTCGCGCGCAATAAGCACAATGTTCCGAAGATCGGTCACAGCGTCCCACTTCGTCGCTGCGACATTGCGGAAAGCGTCGGTTCGCAGGACGGTTTCGATCCGAGCGGGGGCAAAGCCTTGAGGCGGCGCCATGCCCCGCGTCGCGTTGAGCATCGCCGGATAATCGAGATTGGCGATCGCGTATGGCTGGAAGATGTTGACGAGCTGCGCCTCATGCGTTTGCTCGACAAGCTGAACGACTTCCGCCCGACCAAAAAACGCCGTAAGCGCGTCTTTCACCTTCTTGCTGCGGATAATTTCAAGGTCGCCGGAACCGGTGATCGCCTCATAGGTTCCTGAAACCATCGGCGTACCCTCCATCCGGATCAGCAAGGCGATCGCGGCGTTCAGCGCCTCCCGCGGCGCGTCGGGCGCCGGCAATCGCGACTGTTCGATAAGGAACTTCATGTTGTCAGCGATCGAAGCGAATTCCGCCGCATCGCCATCGAGCTCCGACGAAATGACGGCGAAATCGTCCCGGAGCGCGATCAGATAGCCGTGTTCCCGCCGGCGGTCGACGCCGTCGCCGACCCATCCGTTCACCTGCACGCCGACAAAAACGCCGACAACGACGATGACGAAGTCGATCGCGATGGCGGTCCATTCCTGCTTCCTGAAATGCGCGATGACACGGCGGAGGATCATTGCAGCGTCTCCACGCGGTTGATCAGCACCTGCGCGCGGCCGACATCGAGCGAGGCGAGTTCGACCGCCATACGCTGCGTATCGATCCAGTACCGCAAGGCGTCGACGATCGCCGCGTCGCCCGCGACCTCGTCGAGAACGCCGCTGATGTCCGCCGCGCCTTCCGGCGGCGGACAATCGACAAACTCCAGGACGCCCGGGGCCTGACTGTAGCACGCCCGCCAGTAATAGCGCATGATGTCGGAACGCACGCGGCCGCGCACCATTTCACGATAGTCCGGGAGCTGATTATAGTGGCCTTCGCCGCCCCGGCGGGCTGCGACAAGGATGTAATAGTCGGCGAGCGCGTTCCGCAGGTCAGCGTCCGGGATCAGCCGCAATTCGCCGGCGCTTCGCAACTCGGCGTAGGTCGAGTCAATGAAATGGAATTGCCAAGACTGGCTCGCATGAAGAAACGACCGCAGAATTTCCCATGGCGCCTGATCGCCGGGCGCGCCGGCTTCGGCATAGGCGATGGCGGCGTATCCTTCGTTCGCGACCTGCTGCCAGACCTCCTTGTGCTTTTGCAGGGAGACCATATCCGCGGCGAGGTCCGCACGAATGCGAAGGAGATATTCCTGCGATCGCTCGCGTTCCGCGCGAGCCTCGTTCCACGCCGTGATCTGAAACGCCATGAGGACGCCGACCACGACGATAACGAAGTCGAGGAAAATCGCGGTCCATTCCTGCTTCCTGAAATGCGCGATGACGCGGCGAAGGATCATGGGGCGGCCCTCCGCGCCTCTATCTTTTCGATGATTTGCTTCGTATGCCGGACGAGGTCTCCGGCGTTGTTGTAATTCTGGCGGGCGGAGAGCTGCCGCGCGACGAGAATATTCTCCAGCACCGGATTGTCCGCCATCTCGCCGCGGGTGACGGCGAAGCGCGCAGGCACTACGACGTCGCGCGTGTCCGCGCTTTGCACGAAAATTGCAGCGAGAGGAAGGTTCTCCGCAAAATACGGGTTCTGAAATCCGTCGCGGAAATTAAGCTCGTCGCGTTGCTCCCGGAGCATGTCGGCGAGGACGGCGTCCCAGACTTCGATCTCTTCGACAAGGTCCGGCTCGACACGTTCAGAGAAGAGTTCATGTGCAAGAACGACATCGAGCGCATTCCGCTTGGGGTAAAGGCCGATCGCCCGGACGGATTGCCACAGGAGGTTATGGATTTCCGTCTCGTCTGCGTCTTCCGCCGGATCAGCGAGGATCGCCCGCAATCTCGCGACGTCTTCGAACTGACGCTTCAGCTTTGCGCGCGCTTCCTCGAAGCGCTCAAGGTTTTCAGACATTTCCATTTGTACCGCGCTCAGCTTTCTTTCAAACGCCGCAGCTTCCGCCCGCGCGGCGTTGAGGTTCGAGACCTGGATGCCGATGAAGACGCCGAGGACGACAATGACGAAATCCAATCCGACCGCAAACCAGTTCTGGGTTTTCACGTGTTCAATAACGCGGCGGAGGATCATTTGCGGCGCCCCAGCTCAGCGCCAATCTCATCGAGCAGCGCTTCGGTGCTTGTCTTCAAGTCGTCCAGAAACGCGGCGTGCACAACGCCCCATTCGCGCGCCGAGCGGAGATAGGCCGCGAATTCCTCGTGCTCGCGGGCAAGTGCGATGATTTCCTCAACGGGACGTTCATCGAACACCGAGACGCCGTATTTATAGCTCGCCAACACGCCGTCATTGCGAAACGGCCGGAAAACGTCGCCTGCGGTGTCGCGAACATCGTCATACTGATCGTAATATTGCTGGATGCTGCGCGCGAGGTCGCGGTTCTCGATCAGCCCGAGATGGCCTGAGTTAATCAGCGACTCATAACCGTTTCGCGAGCCGACAGTGATGCGGATCAGGTTTACCGACCCCATGATGACGTCAAGGTCTTCCTCGCCGAGCGGCGGCGTATCGGGAACCTTCCATGTCTCTACCGATAACCGGAGAACACCGGGTAGCTTGCGGTCGAACGCCTTGTCGTAAATGTAATCGACAGCGGCGATGCGCGCGATAGCGGAATCGTAGAGCTTGTCGTGAAAGGCGAGATAGGACCGCAGATCCTGGGCGATTTCCGCAAGGTGCGCGTCGACGATCCCCTGATTGGCGCGCGCCGCATTCCAGTTCGAGACCTGCAAGCCGACGAAAACGCCGAGAACGACGATCAGGAAATCGAGAAAGATCGCCGTCCATTCCTGTTTTTTAAAATGCGCGATGACGCGGCGCAGGATCATGCTTGATTTTCCCCCAGCGCATTGAACTCGACAAGAATCGAGTCGACCTCGGAAACAAATTCTGGATTGGCGCTGAAGGTTCGCTTCCGTGCGATCTCCCACCAGCGCTGGCCTCGAGCGGGCGCGACATAATCCCGCAAGGATATGCGCATGCGCGGCCAGAATCGGCGTTCCATCATGCCGCTCTGCTCCATGGCAAACGCGTTTTCGAACATCGTCATCAACCCCGACAAATGGAGATAAAGGCGCGTCTTTTCGGCGTCAGTCAGCTTGTCGTCTCCAAACAACGCCCGTTGCAAGAAGTCCGCCTTTGCCGCGTCGTCCGCCAGGTTGATGGTCCGCACCGAGGCTTCCACCCAAATCGCTCTTGACGTCTCAAGTTTTGCAAGGCGATGGGCTTGCCTCATCTGGATAAGGACCGCGATCAGCGTCGCAATGATGACGACGACCGCGACTGTTTGTCCGATATAATAGATGGATTCGAGCGTCATTTCTCCGCTTCCCTTCAGTGTTAGTTGCTATCGGCTGTGGCATTCCCCCTTGCGCGTTGACGCGGATGGCGGTTCATTCCTGTTTGCGGAAGTGGGGATGACACGGCGGAGGATCATTGATCTGTCCCGTTCGTCAGCGGCGCTGCACCGAGCTCCATAGCGAGCATCTTCTCCAACGCTGTCAGCCGCGCCTCTCTTTGTTTATATGTCTCGATGATATTGCTGGTGCGCGCAACATTGTCGACATATTCATTGAGGAAACTTGCGCTCGCGCGCATCCGCTCCACATCGCAATTTATCGACCATCTGAAGCCTTCTCCGCTCAGGAACGTCCATCTCCCTGCATAACCTTTTTCTACTGGCGTACGTGAGATTATGATCTGCTCGGGATGGCGGCTATAGAGCCTGAACAACTCATTTGTCCTTTCGACGTGGTTGCCGCGAGCACGTTCGCGAAACAATATATAATCGCGCAATTGCTGTTTGATCGCCTGGTTGTGCAGGAGATCGAACCGGCCAGTGGCGAGCATTTCATCGAGCAGCGGCAATTCATCTGACGGCCGCCGGTAGACATGGGACCCGGCGATTCCTTCGCATTCCTTAACGGTTAGTGGACGCGCTTCTTCTTGGGAAAACAACACCGGGTTGACGCCCATCAGGACGGCGCCCCGCTCCAAAAAGTCGTTATACTCTTCGCGATGGACTGTGAGGAGTTCCCGGGTTTCCGCGTGAAGCCGAACCAGTAATTCATGCTCCTCGATACGCTCCTTGCGCGCCTCATTCCAGTTATTCACCTGCAAACCGACAAACACGCCAACAACGACAATCAAAAAATCAATCGCGATCGCGGTCCATTCCTGCTTCCTGAAATGATCGATGACGCGGCGGAGGATCATTTGCACCTCACCTCGTCGAGCGGCTCATCGCCCAGCAGCCTTTGTATCTCGCGCACCTGCCGCAGCGAACCGTCCTCCCATTCAAGATAAATGCGCTGCATCTCGCGCAATTCATAAACGGCCTCCCGAAACTCCTGGTCGGCCAGCATGGCGTCGAAATCATAATCGCCGATGGCGGAAAAGCGAAAAGCGAGGGGGCTGTCCTGATCGGTCCGGAAATGATCGCGCCGCAAGTCATAGTCGAACCGGTCGGTGAACGACCGTATATAGCTGTTGGAGATTAACATGAGGTCGGCGCGGGACCCGGCAGCCGTCTCGTGAGATCCTTCATAGGCGATCAGCGCCGCACGGAGCTGAGCGTCGCTGAGAAGCCCCATATTCCCGCTCGACAACAGCTCGCTCAACGCGCCTGACGCCTTGTTCGTCGAGGCGTTCATATAGCCGAATCGCAAGCCGTTCTCGAAGCGCGCCTTGACGTCAGGGTCGAGGCGCCCGGCGTTCAGCGCCTCGGCGATGACCTGCAAGCCGTCAAGCGCACGGCGATGCCAACACACGCCGTGGCTGACGGAAAAATCCAGCGCCTGAAAATCTCTGCGCAATGCGGCGATCGTAAACGCTTCTTTTGCGCGTTCGCTTCGCGCCGCGTTCCAGTTGTTGACCTGCAGGCCGAGAAAGACGCCAAGGACGACGATCAGGGTTTCGACGAAAACCGTGAACCAGTCCTGCCGGCGGAAGGCGTCAACTATGCGGCGGAGGATCATTTCGTTTCTTCAATATAATCGTAGAGACTCTGCGCGCGCGTGGAGACGTATTCGAAATTCAGAAGTTTCTGTTGGTTATCGGACAACGCACGCGTAAGGCCCGGCCCGATATCAGCGTCAAGCAGCCGCGACACGACCATTGCGGTTTGCCCGGGTGTAAGATTCAATTCGCAACGATCGGGCAACATAGCCGTCACCAAGCCTTCCTCGTTAAATCCATAAGTGATCGCGCAATTGCCGGACCGGAGTTTGGCCTGCACCGCAAAGGGTATGACGCTGCGAATAGTATCGACATAGGGAGGAATATTGAGAAACACGTCCTGCGCGTCCTCATTGGTGCGATAATATTCGTCCATCCGGTTGCGCAGGGCGTTGTCGATATGGGCGTTGATCTCGCTGGCGGAGAGCAATTCATCATAGGTGGAGCGCCTGATGCGGCGGCTCAGCGTCAGACTGGCGAAGTAGCTATCAATGATGAATTCCTCGCCGAGAGTTTCCGGCGCCTGGTCAAGCGC
>JBGSVH010000098.1:0-14111 GCA_041753055.1 Parvularculaceae bacterium | reverse complement strand
GGGCCGACGTCCTGCGGGCCGAGGCGCGGCTCGCCAATGCGCGCTCGCGCGTTGCGGCGATCAATGAAAGCGCCCGCGTCGCCGAAGTGCGGTACGCAGAATATTTCGGCGCCGCGCCCGGAATCCTGAAATTTCCGAGCTATGAAGCGCTCGCGGTTGGTTCGCGCGAAGAAGCAGTAACACTGGCGCTTTCGAAAAACCCGATTGTCGCCGCCGCCGCCGCGCGCACCGCAAGCGTCGAAGCCGAGCGCCGCGCAGCGAAAGCAAGCCGCCTGCCGGAAGTACGTGCGAGCATTACCGGCACCAGCTTTGATGTCGTCAACGGCGCAGAAGACTATGACGTCCGCGCCGGCGTCAACATGCGTTATGACCTTTACGCGGGCGGGGGACGCGGCGCGGCGATCAGCGCCGCCAAAAGCGCCGCCGAACAGCAGCAGTTTGAAGAAGACCGCGTGCGGCTTGAGGTTGAACGCGACGCCGCCATCGCCTTCGAGCGCCGGCAGGCCGCAAATGAGAAACTGACGGCGCTCGAATCGGCGCTCGCGGCCAATTACGAAGCGCGCAATATGATCGCGGAACGCTTTCGCGCCTCGCGCGGCGATTTGAATGATGTCATCCAGGCGGAAAGCGACTGGTTCGAAGCAGGCATCGGCTATCTCTCCGGCCTCGCTGACCGCGATATGGCGTCCTACGAATTAATGGAGTTTACCGGCGATCTTTTGCGTTTCTTCTCGCCGCGCGACGAAGACAGGATTGCCGCCAATGAGTAGCGTGAGTTCGATCCTCAAGGAAATCGCCGCGACCAAGCACTGGCTCTTCGGGCCGCTTCTCGGCAATTCCAAAGTCTACGGGCAGACAATTCTTGCGGCGTTCTTTGTCAATCTGCTCGGGCTGATCTCGTCGTTCTTCATCATGACGGTCTATGACCGCGTCATTCCGAACAATGCGATCGAGTCGCTGATTGCATTGACGATCGGCGTCCTGTTCGCGCATCTTTTCGATTTCATCCTGAAGTCGCTGCGCGGCTATTTTATCGACGTCGCGGGCCAGAGGCTTGACGCCGTCGTTGGGGCAAAAGTCTTCGACAATCTTATGGCGATGCGCCTTGACGCCCGCAAGGGCGGCGTTGGCGCCACCGCCGGCCTCGTCAAGGAATTTGAAAATCTCCGCGATTTCTTTTCATCGGCGACGTTGACGGCGGTCGTCGATCTTCCGTTCATTTTCGTATTCATCGGCGCGGTCGCTGTCATTGGCGGGCCGATTGCAATTGTACCGCTGATCGGGGTTTTTGCGGCGCTGATCATCGCGCTCCTGACCCAGCCGCTGATCATGCGCAACACCAAGGCCGCAATGAAGGAAGGGCATGTCAAGCATTCGGTGCTGATCGAGACGCTGTCTGGCCTTGAAACCGTCAAGAGCGTCGCGGCCGGCGATCTGATGCGGCGGCGCTGGAAGGATGGCGTTCTGAAACAGGCGCGGATCGCAACCGTCGGACGTTTCATCAACCAGCTGGCGGTCAATTTCTCCGGTTTTGCCCAACAGGGCGCGCAGGTCGGTATCGTCGTCGTCGGCGTCCTGATGGTCGGCGCGCATGTCATGTCGATGGGCGGGCTCATCGCCTGCGTCATCCTCACTGGCCGGGCGATGGCGCCGCTGGCGCAAGTCGCAGGGCTCCTCGGTCGCGTCGCCGGCGCGCTTTCATCCTACAAGGCGCTCGACGAATTGATGGCGTCGCGCTCCGAGGTCGATCCGACCCGCGATTATCTGAAGCGCAATTCGCTCGCCGGCCGCATCGAGTTCCGCGAGGTGAGTTTTTCCTATCCGGCGCAAAAGACCAAAGCCCTCGACCGCGTCAGTTTCACCATCGAAGAAGGCGAGCGCGTCGCGGTTCTGGGCCGCAACGGGTCGGGAAAATCGACGATCATCCGCATGGCGCTCGGCATTTACGAGCCAACCGAAGGCCAGATCCTCGTCGACGACACCGATCTTCGCCAGATCAACCCGACGGATTTGCGCGCGCATATCGGCGCCGTCCTGCAGGACGTCTGTCTCTTTACCGGATCGATCAAGGAGAACATTGCGCTCGGCCTTGAGAAGATTTCCGATGACGACATTCTTGAAGCGGCGAAGATCGCCGGCGTTCATGATTTTGTCGGCGCCACCGAAGCCGGATACGATCAGCGGCTCGGCGAGCGCGGCGAGGGGCTTTCCGGCGGCCAGCGTCAGGCGATTGCGCTCGCCCGCGCGCTGGCGACGAAGCCTGCCGTGCTCCTCCTCGATGAGCCATCGTCGTCGCTCGACAGCCAGGCGGAAGCTGAAATGATCGCGCGCCTGCGCCGCGCCACCGAAGGACGGACGCTGCTTTTGGTGACGCACCGCATGTCGATGCTGAAACTCGTCGATCGCATTATCGTGCTTGATCGCGGCGCCATCGTTCTCGACGGGCGGCCCGAAGAAATCATCCGCTCCTTGACCGGCAACGCCGCCGCCGCGGCGGCGCCGCCGGCTGAGAACGTCCGCGAATTGCCGGCGCCGCGCGTTAAACCAATCCGGGCCGCATAAATGACCCTCGCCAATGCATCCGATTTCGATATCGACCGCGAATTGCCGATTGAGCCGTCAAAGGCCGCGCAATATCTGCTCTATGCGATTGCGGGTCTGTTGTTTGTGTTCTTCGTCTGGGCGGCGATCGCCAAGCTCGACCGGGTAACGAGGGGCGACGGGCGATTTGTGCCATCCAACCACCTCCAGCAGGTTCAGTATCTTGAAGGCGGCATCATCAAGGAAATCCTGGTGAAACCGGGGTCGCTGGTCAAAAAGGGCGAGATTCTGGTCAAAGTCGACCCGACGCAAATCAATGCGCAAATGAGCCAGGGCGAGGACGGCTACAATCTACTCTCCGCGCGCATTGCGCGGCTTGAAGCGGAAGCGTCGGGCATGCCGCCCGTATTCCCGGCGGACGTTGAACGCAATGCCTCGGAAATCGTCGCCAATGAGCGCAAGCTCTATCTGGCGCGCAAGCAGGAATTCGACGCGGCGCTGGCGGTTGAAGCCGGCAAGCTCGACGAGGCGCAAGCGGCGCTCGACTATGCAAACGAAACCCACACGCTCGCCGCACAGGAACTCAGCATCGTCGAACCGCTGGTCAGAAAGGGGATCGAACCGAAACTCGAACTGATCCGAACGCGCCAGCGCGCCGCCGCCGCCCTTGGCGAAAAACAGCGCGCCGAAATTGCGCTGAAAGGCGCAACCAGCGAAACCGACCGCATCAAATCGACCTATTTCGCCTCGGTCGCCGACGAACTCGCCAAGGCGCAGGCCGAAATGACGGGGATTTCCGGCAATCTCCCGGCGCTGCGCGACAAGGTCGACCGCACCGCGGTCAGAAGTCCGATTGACGGTGTCGTCCACCGTGTTCTGGTTGCAACCATCGGCGGCGTCGTCCAGCCGGGCCAGACCATCGTCGAAGTTGTGCCCGCTGGCGATACGCCGCGCGTCGAAGCGAAAATCAAACCCGCCGATATCGGTTTCCTGCGCATCGGACAGGCGGCGCGCGTCAAGGTCAGCGCTTATGATTCATCGACCTATGGCTCGATCAACGGCAAGATCGAAACCATCAGCCCCGACGCCATCGAAAACGAAAAAGACGGCACGCGACACTTTCTGATCACTGTCCGCCTCGACGATCCGGCGCTCGAAACCAGGGACGGCGCCTTGCCGCTGATGCCGGGCATGGCGGCGGAGGTCGATGTGCTCAACGGCAAGCGCACGGTGCTCGCCTATCTGCTGAAGCCGCTCGCCGAAGTTTCCAACAAGGCGCTGCAGGAAGACTGAGGCGGTGCGGCCGTTTGGCGGCCGAAACAGCAGCTCCCGCTCGATATATCCCCCGCCTTCCACAGGCGGCGAATCGTGCTGTGAATCCTGGGGAATGATTGGCTGGCGATGCCCGGTTGGCGCCTTCGCCAAACCGGTCCAGTTAATCAGGTCCGTTTCCATCCGAACTCGACCGAGCAGGAGACCCCATGCCTGACGCTTCCGCACCCGCCCAAACAACGGACGCCAAGACGGGATTGCTGACCCCGTCCTACGCCTACAAGCCGTTCCGCTATCCCTGGGCCTATGATTTCTGGAAGCGCCAGCAGCAGATCCACTGGATGCCGGAAGAAGTGCCGCTCGGCGAAGACTGCAAGGACTGGGCGAACAAGCTCTCCGTTTCCGAGCGCAATCTTCTGACGCAGATTTTCCGCTTTTTCACCCAGTCGGACGTCGAAGTGAACGACAACTACATGGAGCGCTATGGCCGCGTCTTCAAGCCGACCGAGGTGAAGATGATGCTGTCGGCCTTCTCCAATATGGAGACGGTCCACATCGCCGCTTATGCGCTCCTTCTTGAAACGATCGGCATGCCGGAATCGGAGTTCACGGCGTTTCTCGATTACAAGGCGATGCGCGACAAGCATGACTTCATGCAGAAATTCGGCGTCGAGACGAATGAGGATATTGCGCGCACATTGGCGATGTTTGGCGCCTTCACCGAAGGACTGCAGCTGTTTGCGTCCTTTGCGATGCTGATGAATTTTCCGCGCTTCAACAAGATGAAGGGCATGGGCCAGATCGTTTCATGGTCGGTCAGGGACGAAAGCCTTCACTGCGAAGGCATGATCAAAATGTATCACGCCTTTGCGCGCGAGACCGGCTGCGTCACCAAAGCCGTCGCTGACGACATCGTCGAATGTTGCCGTACGGTCGTTGGGCTCGAAGACAAGTTCATCGATCTCGCCTTCGAGATGGGCCCGGTCGAGGGCATGACTGCCGCCGACATCAAGCAATATATCCGCTATATTGCCGACTGGCGGCTCGGCCAGCTCGACCTGCCGAAACTTTATGGCGTCGAAAAGCACCCGCTGCCGTGGCTCACCGAAATATTGAACGGCGTCGAGCACGCCAATTTCTTCGAAGCGCGCGCCACCGAATATTCAAAGGCGGCGACCAAGGGCGAATGGCACGGCGACGATGGCGTCTGGGCGAATTTCGACCGCATGAAGGCCAAGCGGAAAGACGCGGCCGCGGCCGGCGTCTGACGCGCTATTTTCCGAACAAGCGCAACAGGATCGTCGTCAGGATGCTGAGCAAGATCATCGTTGCGACCGGAAAATAGAAAGCAAAGCCGTCGCCTTTGATGGCGATGTCGCCGGGAAGGCGGCCGAGGCCGATCTTTGCGAGCAGCGGCCACAGCAGGCCAGCGGCAATGAAGATCGCACCCATGATCAGCAGGGTCTTTTGCATCCCGAGACTCTAGGGTCCGGACCCCTGCGCGGCAATGCGCGCGCTCGCTGGAAATGGACTTTTTACCCGGGCGCCATCATACTGCGCCGCAACAGGACCCTTTGGGCGCCAAGCGCCCCCAATAGAAAGCGACCCCATGTCGAAGGACCCCGAACGGATCACTATCCTCGCGCGCGAATTCACTGCCGCGGCGCTCGAATTTCACCGCGGCAAGATGGCCGAAAAGGGCTATCGCATGGAAGGATCGATCACCCCGCGCTCGTTCAAGATGATCGAGGGGATGGCGCCGCCGAAGGATCTGTTCGAGGGCGACCCGCTCTTCGCCGTCACCTTCGTCAAACGCGACGCGGCCGGCTAATCGCTGCTCCACAGGTCCGGAATTAAAAACCCCGGCGGTCGCCCGCCGGGGTTTTTCCTGGGCCCGGGGTTTTTCCTAGGCCCGGGGTTTTTCCTGGGCGAAGTCATAATCGTCAATTGTGTCCGCCATTTTGGCCATCAGGGTCGTCAATGACTGGCTCGCCGTCGATATTCAGCCGAAGGCCATAACGGTAGAGAACGCCATCGTCGTTTTGATCTGTGACCGTGAGACTTTGCCGATCATCACTGACCGCAAATTTGAAAAACTGGTTCCCGCGATAGGGTCCGCCAGGGCTTCCAGTTTCCTTGTCAACGTCTTTCTTGTCGACGATCCAGAGAGCGTCGGTTGCGTCGGCGTTAAACCCGATTCCCGGAACGGAGCCGTCCGCTATAGTGAAAGTAAGGATGATCGTGTTGCCCTTGGCGCCTTCCTGTGAGAAGTCAAAATCGCCATTTTCTTTGAAAAACTGCGCATTGTAGCTGAACGAATATCCGCCTTCCGGATTTTCCGCGATGGTGACGGCGGCATCCACTGGGATGGTGTTTCGACTTTCTTTCGCGTCGCCATAATGTTCACATGCGGTCAACAACAGTCCCGCTGCTGCAGCGAATAAATATGCAATTTTGCGCATCCTGGTGCACTCCCCTCTTAAAATGAACAGAGAAAAATCAAGTTTGGACGAAATCACCCGTTCCGTAAAGGGCGCAGCGCCTCACGCGCAGGCCAATTACTGCCGGGCCAGCCGCAAATATTGTCCTTTGATCGCCTGAAAATCGGGATGGTTCACATTGAGAGCCTCTAGTTCGGCAATGATCGCCGCCGCCTTTTGCGCAGCGCCAACATCGAGGTAGAGCGCGGCAAGGTAGATTTTCGACGCCGCTGAAATGCTTGCATTCAACGGCTCAAGACCTTCGATGGCGCGGGTAACGATCGCCCGCGCGCTTTCTGTGTTTCCAATCCGGCGTTCATATGTTGCAAGGCTCACCGACGCCGCGCCAATAAATCTCGCATTCTCCCGCGCATCCTTGGCGATGGCGCCGGCGATCAGCGTTGTCAGGCGATCCGCATCAGCTGCTTCTGCCCGCTCGCCGAGCAGGTCCAGTCGCCATGCGAGCGATTGCCCGAGCGCGGTAGAATACCATTGCGGCGCATCGTCGGTGAGGACTGCGGCGATGAAGTCAACCGAGCGATCAGCAGCGTTGACGGCCCCCGCTTGATCGCCGGATGCGGCGAGATAAAACGATCTTGCACGTTCGATATGGGCGGCGTTGATGCTCCAGTTTGCATTGCGCGGGTCGCGCGCGACGAGTTTTCGGGCTGTTGCCTCCGCGGCTTCGTTCGCGGCTGCCGCGTTGCTGGCTTCGCCGAGGAGGAGATAGGCCTCCGCCATTCGCCGCTGGGCGGTAACGACGGCGTCGAGAGCCGTATAGTTGTCCGTGGCATCCTCCCATAGCGGTTCATAGACCGCCAGCTGGTCGCGGAATACGTTGATGGCGCTGCGAAAATTGCCCAGCTCCAGTTCCGCAAGCCCGCGCCACGACATTGCATAAGCATAGGCGATGCGAAGCGTGGCGTTACCGGGATCGGCGCTCAGGAGGTCTTTTCGGGCTGCGATCGATTTCTCGAACTGTGGGATCGCCTCGGCATATCTTCCAGCGTTGAACTTGACGATTCCAATATTGCTGGTCGCGTAGGCGAGTTCGAGGTGAGATCGCAGATTATCGCCGTCGATGTCGACGAGACGTTGGGCAAGCCGCAGATACTCGGTGTTTTGCGCTTCGTTCTTGGCTTTGTCGTATCGCCTGTCTGCGATCTCCCCGACATAGAAGACGTTTTGCGCATGATCGAATATTCTGTCCGGATCGTTGGGTGCGCGACGAAGTAGTTCCTCCGTTGTTTTTTCGCTGGCTGAATAGGCGTCGGACGCTGCGTCAAAATCATTGAGCCGGAAGTCAATCGTTCCGAGTTGCGTCATCGCCTTGGCGCGGCGGGCAAGGGCCTCGTCATCGAGGGATTTCAGGTCCTGATCTGCGTAATAGTCCATCGCCCGGTCGATTACGGATTTGAGGATATCGAGGCGGCCGACCGGCTCGAGCTTGTCCTTCAGGTCGGTGAGCATGAACTCGATGAGGTTTTCCGCCTTGCCGCGCATTATTGTCGCTTCATTGCTTTTGGCGACCGAATACAGGGAAAGGGCAATCGTCGCCGCCATCCCGGCGACGGAGGCGCCGGCAACCGTCCACGCCTGCCGCGCCTTGCGCGCAGCGTCGCGGCGAACGAGATCGTCAAGACCAACGCCGAGCATGCCGGCCGCGACCTTGAGAACGGCGTAGCGACGGCCATCGCGGCCCTTGCGCGCGTCTGCGGCCAGCGTCTCGGCGGGCGTTCCGGTCAGATTGCCGTCTGCGTCGAGGACGAAACGCAGCGCCGGCGGGAAGCACTCTTCCTCTTCGCGACCGGGAATATTGATCGCATTTGGTTCGCCATCGACGATCAGGGCGAAAACACGGCTGGGGCCATGCAGCTTGTGGAAAAGTTTGATTTCTTCATTGACCCAACGCGATTTCGCCGAATTCGGCGAACACAGGACAATCTGGAACTCACTTTCCGCGAGCGCTGCCTGGATCGCGGTATTGAGGCTGCCGGCGACAGGCAGGTCTTCGCGATCGCGAAAGACCGGAGCGAGGCGTGGCGACTTTCCTTGCGCTTCCAATAATGACGCAAGCGATCCGGGCGCGCGAAACCGCTCCAGCGAGCGTTGCAGCCAGCCGCCCCACGCCTCGTCGGCATGGCTATAACTGACAAACGCCTTGAATTTCTTGTCGCCCACGGGTTCAGCCCCTTGGGAAACTCTAGCGATGTCCACCGGTCAGTGAAAGGCCGCGGTGCAAATTGGTATTGACTGACGTGCGTTGTCGTCTGACGTGACCGGTTGATGGGATGGATTGATGCCGGAGCTTCCAGAAGTCGAGACGGTCCGGCGGGGCCTGGCCCCCGCCATGGTCGGCGCTGTCTTTTCAAAGGTCGACTTGCGGCGGCCCGATCTCCGTTTTCCGCTTCCCGAGCGCTTCGTCCAGCGTCTCAAAGGGGCTGCCGTCGAAAGCCTTGCCCGGCGCGGCAAATACATGGTCGCGGTGCTGTCTTCCGGAGATGCGCTGATCATGCATCTCGGCATGACCGGCCGCTTCACCGTTTGCGCCCTTGATGCAGCAACGAACGAGACGCACCGGCCGACCGAGTTCTTCCAGGCGAGCAGTCCAAACCCGCTCCACGATCACGTAACGTTTTGGATGGACGGCGCCGCCGGCCGCTATCGCATTGATTATAATGACCCACGCCGGTTCGGGTTCATGGATCTCGTGGCGACGGCGGATCTTGAGAGATGCGCGCATTTTATCGACATGGGACCGGAGCCGATGGGCGCGGACTTCACTGCTGCGAGTTTTCGTCGGGCGCTTGCCGGGCGGACGGCGCCGATCAAGGCGGCGCTGCTTGACCAGTCAGTGGTCGCCGGCCTTGGCAATATCTATGTCTGTGAAGCCCTTTATGAGGCGGGTATCGCGCCTCGCCGCAAGGCGGGCAGGATCGGGCCGGGACGGACAGCGAGGCTCCACGCCGCGATCCGGCGCATTCTGGCCGACGCAATCGCAGCCGGCGGGTCGAGTTTGCAGGATTTTGCCGGTTCCGACGGCGCGCTTGGCTATTTTCAGCACCGTTTTCGCGTCTATGACCGCGAGGGGGAAGCGTGCCCGGCGTGCGACCGCCGTATTCGCCGGATCGTCCAGTCCGGCCGGTCGACCTTCTATTGCGGGACCTGTCAGAGATAGGCCTGCAAATCGCGGGAAGAAGGGGGTAGCGCTGTCGTTGACGGCTGCAAATCCGGGGGCTATAAGCCGCGCCTCGTTCGCCGCCCTCACCGCAGGGCGTGCGCGTTAATCAATGAATTAGGCCGCGTCAGCGCGCCAACCGGAAGCAGGACCCATGGCGAATACGTCGTCAGCGAAAAAAATGGTGCGCAAGATCGCTAAGCGCACGGCCGTGAACAAGGCGCGCCGCTCGCGCGTTCGCTCGTTTGTACGCAAAGTCGAAGAAGCGATCGCCTCGCGCGACAAGAATGCGGCTGCCGCAGCGCTCCGCGAAGCCCAGCCGGAACTCCATCGCGCCGTAACCAAAGGCGTCGAGCACAAATCAACCGTGTCTCGCAAGATTTCACGCCTGGCGAAGCGCATCAAAGCGATTTCAGCCTAACTCATTGAGATTTCTGCCAAGATAATCCGCCCCGCACGAAATCGTCGCGCGGGGCGAATTTTTTGCGCTTGACCGCGTCAACGCGCATTGCAATACGAGATCGCCAAGCGCACTATTTGCCGCGTGCACGACTTGCGTTCTGGATGAATTTTCCCCCATGTTTGCCGGCACAATCGCTAAGTTTTTGTTTTGTGGCGATGTGTCGATTGTCAACGGTTCGGCGCCCCAAAAAAGAGTAAAGATTCGGCGTCAAATCTATTTACACGCGTTAGTCGCAGAGTTACGATCAAAATACAATTACGACGGATACGGACGAATTAGTTTTTTACTGTTCTGTCGATCGAGTTGAGTGTTGATTTCATTGTTCCTCGCGATTATGGCGGGGTTTGCTGAAACGGAGCGCCGAAGGCGCCGGGAATGAGGGGCTTCAAATGCGCCAAGCTTGCACTGATTGCATGGTTCAATTGGTAGACGGCTTTGCATTTGTGATGCTTGCGCTCAAACCGCCGGTTTCAGCAGTAAGTTCATAACAGTTCGGGCGTCGCCTGACGGTCAGGCGACATCAATTATCGTGGGGTCGACGGCCCGCGACGCTCTTTCGTGCGCGCCGTTGTGCTTTTGGCGGAATTCAGGACTTGGGGCATGTGAAGATGGCTAACGAGAACGCCGCGTCGGCGGAAGAAAGCTTTGAACTTTTCAGAGAGACGCTAATCAAGAGATACGGCAAGGCGGTTTATATTTCATGGTTTTCCGACCTTCTTCTAGATGATGCGCAAGATGACGTCGTAACGCTGTCAACGGAGTCGGATCTACGACGCGACCGGCTGGATCAGCAATTCAAGCTCGGATTGCTGCGCGCCTGGAGCGAGGATATTTACCCAATCCGCCGTCTTTTGTTCATCAAGCGCGACGGACTGAGCGCCAGCGCGGCGAAGGTGAATGCAATGGCTCCCGGGGCCCACAACTCGCGTCACAACTCGCGCCAGCATTCGTCGCGACCGTCATCGTCCGAAGCGATGCCGCCGCGGATCGGCCTTGGCGGCGCTTTTTCGGCTCAGGCGAATGGCCGTGCGGGTGCGAGAACGGATCGCTGGGCGCCGACGCTTGAAGAGATCGCAACGCCGTTCGATGCGCGGATGACCTTTGACAGTCTGGCCGTCGACGAGACCAATGATGTCGCCGCCGCGGCGGCGCGCCAGATTTTCCTTGAAGACTCCCCGCGCGATATTTTTTATGTCTTCGGTCCTTCTGGCGTCGGCAAATCGCATCTTCTGCAGGCTTGCGGTAACGAATGGATGCGCCGCTATCCCGGCGGCCGCTGCGCCTATCTCACGCACAATAACATCCAGAGCGGCTGTGTTGGCGCGCTGCTTTCAAATTCGACGATGAATTTGCAGAGGGACTTCTTGTCAAACGATCTCGTGATGATCGACGACATCCATCTTCTCGCCGGCAAGAAACGCACGCTCGAAGAAGTGCTCAATCTCATCAATGCGATTGTCAGCGCCGGACGCCAGCTGATTGTCGCGGGCGAACTGCCGCCGGCCGCCCTTGCAAGGGCGGGCGTCAATGACCGGCTTGCCGATCGCCTTGCTGGCGGGCTTGCGGTGCGGGTTGCGCCAGGTGGTGAAAAGCTTCGCCGTGAAGTCCTTGCCAAACACCGCGACGCCGCTGATGGACGCTGCCGCATCAATGACGCGGCCCTCGACCTCATCGCCCGCATCTTCGGCTCGTCGATGCGGGAATGCATTGGCGCCTTCAAGCAGCTGGCGCTGGTCTACAAGGATCATCCGGGCGAAATCGGACCGAACGAGGCGATGGCCGCCTTGCAGACGCGACTTGGCGACCGCCGCCGCAAGGCGACGCTTGAGGAAACGCTTGCCGCCGCTGCCGTCGCCTTTGGCATCACCTCCGAAGAGATCGCCGGGCGCGCCCAGCCGCAGCGGATCGCTCGGGCGCGGCACGCCTTTGTCTATGTGGCTCGCACCGTCCTTGCGGAAAGCTATCCGCGTATTGCAAGGGTTCTTGGGCGCGACCACACAACCGCCATGTCGTCGCTCAACCGCGCCGAGGCGTTGATCGATCGGGACAAGGCCTTCAAGGCGGGCGTCGCTGCGATCAAGGTTGCGATCGGCGCTGAGTTCGACGCGGATCATCTTGTCAAATCAGGGGCTTGAGGGCCGCCGTGAAAGGCCGTCCGACAAGCGTTGGCGGGCGGCTTTCGCTGGCCTTTGACGGCGGTTTCAGCCTATAATCATTCATCGATTCTGCGGATGGATTTGTGGGCCCCGGCAGAGCGCGCCGAGGCCCCTTGCGCCATCCGCTTCACACATCCGGCGGCATGGAAAAGAGCGCCAGCGAAGGCGCCCTGGTCCATCGCCACCCCAAGATTTTGGAAGAGCGCGGCAGCATGAAGGTCACCATTGAACGATCAGCCCTCGTGAAGGCGTTGGGACATGTTCAGAGCGTTGTCGAACGGCGTAACACGATCCCGATCCTCTCGAACGTTTTGCTTCAGGCCGATGGCGGCGCGCTGACATTGACCGCAACCGATCTCGATATTGAAATATCGGAATCGGCGCCGGCGGATGTTGCCCGCAAGGGTTCGACCACCGTTTCCGCGCTGACGCTGTACGAAATTGTCCGCCGCCTGCCCGAAGGCGCACAGATTCGCCTTGAGCTCGTGCAGGACGAGGGCCGCCTTCAGGTTTCGGCGGGGCGCTCGCAATTTGCGCTCGCTTTCCTGCCCGAAGAAGATTTTCCGACCCTGACGAACAATGATCTTGGGGTGCGTTTCACCATATCGACACAAGATCTTGTGCGCCTATTCGAAAAGACGCGGTTTGCGATGTCTCAGGAGGAAACGCGCTATTATCTCAACGGCGTTTATCTGCACGCTTTCAATGACGGATCGCAAAAACTTCTGCGCGCGGCGGCGACCGATGGTCATCGTCTGGCGCGTCTTGATGCGCCGCTTCCGTCGGGTGCAGAAAAGATGCCGGGCGTCATTGTGCCGCGCAAGGCGGTTTCTGAAATCGGCCGGCTTCTCGCTGACGCTGAAGAAACCGTTGATATTGCTGTATCCGAGACAAAAATCCGCTTTGGCTTTGGCGCCGGCCATTTGACGTCGAAACTGATCGACGGGTCTTTCCCTGATTACGAACGGGTGATTCCGAAAAACAATACGAATGTGCTGCGCGCTGAAACCAAGGATTTTTCGCAGGCAGTTGATCGCGTCGCGACGATATCGGCGGATCGCACGCGCTCGATCAAGATGGCGATTGAGAACGACCGGCTGCGGCTGACGGTCAATAATCCCGAAGCAGGCAGCGCGCTGGAAGAACTTTCGGTCGATTATGGCGGCGAGCCGCTCGAGGTCGGCTTTAACGCGCGCTATCTGCTCGACATCGCCAGTCAGATCGAAGGCTCGACGATGATGTTCCGTCTCGCCGACCCCGCAAGTCCGAGTATTGTCGTCGATGAGGACGATCCGCGCGCGCTTTACGTGCTGATGCCGCTCCGCGTCTGAAAACTGGGCGAAAAGTTGAGAGAAACGGCGATCCGCAGATTGGATGAGGACGAGGCGTGGCCGCAAACCCCGCCGCGCGCCTTTGCGCGTTTTCGGCGGGTGTCGCTCACGGATTTTCGTTCGTATGAACGGCTAGATCTTGATCTTGACGGCCGCCCGGTCGCGTTGTCGGGTCCGAACGGCGCCGGCAAGACGAATCTTCTTGAAGCGATTTCATTACTGGGTCCGGGACGTGGGCTGCGCCATGCGCGGCTCGACGAATTGTCACGGATTTCGGGCGAGGGCGGTTGGGCGGTGTCGGCGCGCCTCGACAATGACGGCGATGAGCGCGCGCTCGGCGTTGGCAGCGGCGGCGAAGTTGACCGGCGCATTTGCCGGATTGACGGATCTTCGGCTTCCGGGCCGTCGGCGTTCGCCGATTGCCTGCGGCTGATCTGGCTGACGCCGGCGCAGGACCGGCTGTTTGTTGAGGGCGCCGGAGAGCGGCGGCGTTTTCTCGACCGCATGGCGATGGCGCTTGATCCGGCGATTGCGCGCGCATCGACCGACTACGAGACTGCGATGCGCCAACGCCAGCGGCTGCTTGACGAAAGAAGCCGCGACGATGCCTGGCTGACCGCCCTTGAATTGCAGATGGCGGAAAATGGCGTGGCGCTCGCCGCGGCCCGCCGCGACATGGCCGGGGCGCTC
>JBGSVH010000097.1:0-5803 GCA_041753055.1 Parvularculaceae bacterium | reverse complement strand
TGCGCCTGAAGCCAAGGCGCCGCCCACGCCCTCTGTCGTCGCGCCGGCTCCCCAGCCCCCACAGCAGGCGGCGCCGCGCCGCGATGAACCGCCCGCCAAACGCAAGTCGTCGCGCAACGAGGCCTATTACGACACCAAGAGCCAGGTTTTCTCCGCGCTGATCGACACGATCGACCTGTCGCAGCTCGCCAAGCTCGATGCCGAGAGCGCGCGCGAGGAAATCCGCGACATCGTCAACGACATCATCACCATCAAGAACTTCGCGCTATCGATCGCCGAGCAGGAGGAACTGCTCGACGACATCTGCAACGACGTTCTTGGCTACGGGCCGCTCGAGCCGCTGCTTGCCCGCGACGACATCGCCGACATCATGGTCAACGGCTCCGGCCGCACCTACATCGAAGTCGGCGGCAAGGTGATCGAAACCGACGTCCGCTTCCGCGACAATTCGCAGCTCCTGTCGATCTGCCAGCGCATCGTCAGCCAGGTCGGCCGCCGCGTCGATGAAGCCTCGCCGATCTGCGACGCGCGTCTTCCCGACGGTTCGCGTGTCAACGTCATCGCGCCGCCGCTGTCGATCGATGGCGCCGCGCTCACCATTCGTAAGTTCAAGAAGGACAAGCTCCGTATTCAGGATCTTGTCAATTTCGGATCGATTTCGCCTGAAGGCGCGAAAGTGCTGGAGGTCGTTGGCGCTTGCCGGATCAATACGCTGATCTCGGGCGGCACGGGTTCCGGCAAGACGACGCTCCTGAACTGCATGACCAGCTTCATCGAACTGGATGAACGCGTCATCACCTGCGAAGACGCGGCCGAACTCCAGCTGCAACAGCCGCACGTTGTCCGCCTCGAAACGCGCCCGCCAAACCTTGAGGGCCAGGGCGAAGTGACGATGCGCGATCTTGTCAAGAACTGCCTTCGTATGCGCCCTGAACGCATCATCGTCGGCGAGGTTCGCGGCCCGGAAGCGTTCGACCTGCTTCAGGCGATGA
This sequence comes from Parvularculaceae bacterium, assembly GCA_041753055.1. Taxonomy (GTDB): domain Bacteria; phylum Pseudomonadota; class Alphaproteobacteria; order Caulobacterales; family Parvularculaceae; genus Amphiplicatus. Next base: position 4,811 of record JBGSVH010000097.1, on the reverse strand, counting down.
ACACGGGTCACGACGGGTCAATGGGAACGCTGCACGCCAACTCGCCGCGCGAGGCCCTGCAGCGTATTGAATCAATGATCACCATGGGCGGTTACAACCTGCCTTCCAAGACCATTCGCGAAATGATCGTTGGATCAATTGATGTTATCATTCAGGCGGCGCGTCTTCGCGATGGTTCGCGCCGGATCACGCATGTCACCGAAGTGCTCGGCACAGAAGGCGACACCATCATCACGCAAGATCTCTTCGTCTACGAAATCAATGGCGAAGACGAAAACGGCAAGCTTGCCGGCAAGCATCGCTCCACGGGTATTGCGCGGCCGGCGTTCTGGGATCGCGCGAAATATTACGGCATGGAAGAGGCGCTCGCGAACGCGCTTGACTCCGCAGCGGAGTAGAAAGCGCAATGGATCAGCAACTGATCATCACAATCGTCCTTGGGCTCGTGGGTTTCGGCGCGCTCGCTTTTGTCGTTCTTGCGCCAACGCAAATTGACAAGACAAAGAAGCGCCTGGCGACGCTCGAAACCAAAAAAAATGCGCGCCGCGCCAGCGCGGTCGCGGCAAACGACAAAGAAAACAAAGACCGGCGGCGCAAGGTCAGCGAGGCGCTGTCGAAGATCGATGGCAAGGCGCAAGAAGCCAAGAAGGCGAAAAAGCGCGTTACGCTGCAGCAAAAACTGGAGCAGGCCGGCCTCGCCTTCGGCCCCAAGGAATTTTATATCGGGTCCGCTGTTGCCGCCGTATTTCTTGGATTTATCGGGTTCATTTCCGGGCAAAAACTCCCCGTCACCGGCGCGCTGTTTTTCGTCGGGGCTTTCGGTCTGCCGCACTGGTATGTCGGCTTTCAGATTTCCCGCCGCCAGAAGAAATTTGTCAGCGAGTTTTCAAACGCGATTGACGTCATCGTGCGCGGCGTCAAATCGGGTCTTCCGGTCAATGAATGTCTCAAGATCATCGCGGCGGAAGCGCCAAAGCCGGTCAATGAGGAGTTCGAACAGCTGGTTGAAGGGTTTCGCGTTGGCCTCTCCCTCGAACAGGGCATGACGCGCATGTATGAGCGCATGCCGCTTCAGGAAGTCAGCTTCTTTGGCATCGTGTTGATGATCCAGCAGAAAACCGGCGGCAACCTCGCTGAAGCGTTGAACAATCTCGCCGGCGTGCTGCGCGGCCGCAAACTGATGGAGGGCAAGATCAGGGCGCTGTCATCGGAAGCGAAAGCTTCGGCGATGATTATCGGCGCGCTGCCCTTTCTCGTTATGGGCGCCGTCAAGGTGTCGTCGCCCGATTATCTCGATCCGCTCTTCAACACGAAGACCGGAAATTTCATTCTTCTTGGCGCAGGGTGCTGGATGGGCATGGGCATCTACGTCATGAAGTCGATGATGAAGATCAAGGTCTAGGGCGGGGCGATGAACGATTTTATCAATCTAGTCACCGACCGACAATTCCAGATATCGCTGCTCGTCGCGCTTGCAGCGATCGGCACGGTCTACACGATCATTGAGCCGTTCCTCGTCAAGGACAGGATGGCGGAACGGATGAAGTCCGTCGCCGAACATCGCGAACGCCTGCGCTCCGCGCAGCGTGAATCATTCGCCCGCAAGGGCGGGAACAGCCTTCGCGCCGCGTCCGCGCAAGGCTTCCTGAAAGAACTCGTCGAGAAGCTGAAATTGCTTGAGGCGTTCGACGCCAACGAAGCGCGCAAACAGCTGATGATGGCGGGGTATCGCGGTCAGCGGCCGGTATTTATTTTCATGGCCGCGCGCATCGGCATGCCGTTCGTCGCCGCGTTTGCCTGCGGGATTTATGTTTATGTTCTGAACGGCGTTGAACTCGACAGCTTCGGAAAACTGTGCGCCGTTGTTATGGCGTTCTTCGCCGGTTTTTACATTCCGAATGTCCACATCAAGAACGCTGTCGGCAAGCGCCAGCAGAAAATTCAGCTTGCCTGGCCGGATGCGCTCGACCTGCTGCTGATCTGTGTTGAGGCGGGCATGTCGATCGAAGTCGCACTTCAAAAAGTCAGCCAGGAAGTCGCCGGCACCTCGCCTGAATTGGCCGAGGAGCTGGGGCTGACGGTCGCTGAGCTTTCCTATCTGCAGGAGCGCAAGGCCGCCTATGTCAATCTTGCCGAGCGCACCGGTCTTGACGGCGTCAAGGGCGTAACGACGGCGCTTATCCAGTCTGAGAAATACGGGACGCCGCTGGGGCAGAGCTTGCGCGTCATGGCGCAGGAAAATCGCGAGCACCGGATGCAGGAAGCCGAGCGTAAAGCGGCGGCGTTGCCGCCAAAGCTCACGGTGCCAATGATCGGCTTCTTCCTGCCGGTTCTGTTCGCGGTGATCCTGGGTCCGGCGATCATGTCGGTGATGGGCATCGAGAAATAGCGCCGTCACCCCTTGCCAAGTTTGTGGCGCGGCAATTGATCGGCGGTGTCGAACCAGCCGATCCTGCTTTCAGTGTAGATATGAAATTCCGGCGGAACGAGCGCCGGGTCGTCCAACGACGCGGTATTGACGGAAACGGTCGCCGCCGGATCGTCCTCGCGAAAGACCAGATAGGTTCCACACGCGCCGCAGAACGCCCGCGTCGCGCGCGACGAGGCGCGGTATTCAGCGGGTGCCCCGCGAAGATAGTGCAGGCGATGCGGCGGGACGGCGAACCAGGCGACGACCGGCGCGCCGCTTTGTTTCTGGCAGGTTCTGCAATGGCAATAACCGGATTCTGATATCTCACCCGCCGTCACCTTGTAACGGACCGCCCCGCACAGGCATCCGCCTTCAGCGTCATTTTGCAGCAAATGCATGTCTGTTTCTGCGCCCATGAAACCTCATCAGGGCCAAGATATCGGCGATATAGCGCGCGAGCTAGTCCTGTGCGGCGCCTTCGGCGATCTCGTCGATCGCTTCATGCAGCGGCAGTTTGCCGGCGGCGACCAGATCCCGGCTTTTGGGCGCCTGGTCGAGGCGCTGCCGATAGACCCAGAAATTCGTCAGCACTTTTTCGACGAAGTCGCGGCTTTCGGGGTTCGGAATGCTTTCGATGAACAATAACGGATCGTTGATTGCAACATCGCGCTTCCAGCGGCGCAGATTGCCGGGGCCGCCATTATAGGCGAGCGCCATGTCGAAGAGATCGCCCCCGGCGGTGGTGTCGATCAGGTAGTTCACATATCCCTGTCCGATTGCGAGGTTGACGGCCGGATCGTAGAGCCGGTCGCGGCCTTTGCCGCGCTGAAGGGACCTGTCCTTGGCGACATAGCTCGCCGTTCGCGGCATCAACTGCATCAGCCCGCGTGCGCCGACGCGGCTTGTCGCTTCGGTTTTGAATTTCGATTCCTGCCGCATCAGCGCGTAAATGAGCGCCCGGTCGGCGGTGAAGCCATTCGACGGCTGATAGGCCGGCACCGGAAAAAGGCCCGCTTCGAATTCCCGGCTGTCATGATAAAGCGCGAGGTCAAGTTGCGCCGCCGGCAGATTGAACGCAGCTTCGATGGCGAAAAGATCGCCCGCAAGAGCGTCGGCGATGCGGCCGTTGATCCAGCGGAATTCGAGATCGCCGTCACTTTCACGCCCAACTTCAATCAGCGCGATGGCGCGCTTTACAGCCGGATCGCTTTGCGCAACGCGGGCGAACGCTTCCGCCGTCAGCGTCGGCGCGGTCCAGTTGTAGTCGTAATTGCGGCCAAGCTGGGCGAGCGCCAGTTGCCCGTAAAAAGTGAAGGGAAACTCAGCCGCGATTTCAAGAAGCGGCGTCACCTCATCGGCATGCCCGTCAGCGAGCGCGGCGCGGGCCGCCCAGAAACCGGCGGCGGCGCGAAGGTCGTCTTCCTGCTCGGCAACGCGCGCCATCGCTGAAAAACGGTCATGCGCGGTTGCAAGATCGCCTTCGCGAAAATGAATGAGCCCTGAAATCCAGTAGGCGAGCACGGCGCTGTCGCCATTGCGCGTCGCGACGGCGTCGGCAAGTTCCTTGGCGCGCGCCTGATAGCCCTGATAATAAAGGCTCGCGGCGACCCATGAGCGCATCCGGTCGAATTGGCGCTCGGTAATCGACCCGCGCGCAAGACGCTGTTCAATTTCCTTCAGCGCATCGCTCGCCTGTTCCTTGCGCGTAAGATACCGGACCCGCCCTTCGATTTGAGTGAGCAGCGGCTTGCTGGTGTTTGCATAATCGCGGGCAAGGTCTGGATGCAGCGGGGCCTGCGGTTCGGCGCGCCATTTCCGCGACAGGGGCGCCAGCGGCGGCGTTGCGCCTTTCGGGCGGCGCTTGATGGCGAGCGCGTAAATTCTGTCGGCGTCCGGAAGGTCGGCGTAATACGCCATCCATTCCTTCAGTTCCTGATAGGTCGATCGATAGGCTGTCGGATGGAGATAGCGCTCCATCTTGACATAGCCGAGCAGCGACGGGTCGGTCAGCGCCGCGATTTTCGCGTCGGCGTCGCGCCAGCGCCCGTCCGCCTGAAGGTCAAAAATTTCCTGATAAAGCGCGCGGTCTTCGGCGCTCAGGATCTGCGGCCTGGCGGCGGCATCGGCGGCGCGCGCGGCGCTCCCGGCGATTGTTGCAAAGGTCAGAAAGGCGACGAACAAGCGGAACAAAAACCGGCCCCCATGATGGCGATCGCCGAGATCGCAAATGATCGTAGCAAAAGCGGCGTTAAGCATCTCTTAACCTGGCCGCAAGTGTTTGAAGATCAGCCCAAGCATAGCGCTTTTGCGCCGACTGGCGAAGCAGAAAGGCAGGATGAAAGATCGGCAGCGCGGCGACGCGCGCGCCAGACGCCAGCGTGATGTCGCGCCATTGGCCGCG
>JBGSVH010000096.1:0-7708 GCA_041753055.1 Parvularculaceae bacterium | reverse complement strand
GCGGCGAACAGCGCGGCGGTCTTTGATTCGACCACAGCAAGGTACATCTCGAATGTCGCCTCAAGGTTCTTCTGGGTCGCCAGTTGCAGAACTTCGCCTTCGGCGATGACGCCGGCGGCGCGCGACAGGATTTGCAGGACGCGAAGATTGCCGGCCGACACCATCAGCTCGAAAGCCTGCGAAAAGAGGAAGTCGCCGACCAGAACGCTTTCCTTGTTGCCCCAGAGTACATTGGCGGTCGACGCCCCGCGCCGGAGCGCCGAACCGTCGACGACGTCGTCGTGCAGCAAGGTTGCGCCGTGAATGAGCTCCACGGCGGCGGCGAGTTTCACATGCTTGTCGCCCGAATAGTCAAAAAGGCGCGCGGCAGACAGCGTCAGGATCGGCCGGAGCCGCTTGCCGCCCGCATTGATCAGATGACCGGCGATCTGGCCGATCATCGGGGTCTGCGACCGCATTGACAGGAGAATGGTCTCGTTAACCTCGGAAAGGTCCGCCTCGCACATGTCGCGCAAGGATGCGACCGAAGACGCAAAACCATGCGCGTCGCCGTCGTTTCTTGCTGTCGATGTTACCGCGAGATCCAAGTCGACTGGCGCCTTCCCGTTGATTTTAGTCTTTGTTTGCGGCCTTAAAGCTGGGCCGAGATTGGGCTTCGGGCGCCGCCGGGTCAAGGCGCGCCATCCCGGTCTTATTGACACATTTAGCGGGACCCGGCGGTCAGCGTTCCGGATCCCGTCGCAGATGAATTCACATTCCAATGATCTTTCGGCAGGATGAGCGGTGGCGGCGACGAACACTGCCGCCGCCGCCGCTCGACGATTGCTTAAGCTTGTGCGCCGACTGTATGATTTGTCCTCCTGTCGCACGCTGGACGCGAGCGCCCGAGGAGAAAGGACCGCAATGAACACTACAGCTGGGATCCTGGCGGGATTGCTGGTCGCGGGCGCGGCGGTCACGGTCTATCGCTTTGCGCGCCGCAAGGCTGGCGACCTGCGGGCGGCGATTGATGAAATCCGCGGCGCTGACGCCAGCAAGGCGGGCGGTGTGATCGATTTCGAAAAAGATCCCGAAACCGGCATATACCGCCGCCGCGCCTGATCGCCGCGAGAGGAGATTGGTCTGGACCCGCTTTCGCAAGCGCGACTCGCTTTTATCGATTTTGAAGCGTCGGGATTGGGGTCGCGCTCATGGCCGATCGAGGTCGGTTGGGCGTTCGCCGACGGCGTCGGGGAATCATTCCTGATCAGCCCTTCGCCTGACTGGTCGATGGATTATTGGGATCCGGCAGCAGAAAGACTGCACGGCATTTCGGCAAAAATGCTCAGCGATCTTGGCGTCAATGCGTCGCTCGCCTGCGACCGGATGAGCGCGGCGCTTGCGTCTTGCGATGTTTATTCCGATGCGCCGGATTGGGATGCGTTCTGGATGATGAGACTTTTTGAAGCTGCGGGCCGCAAGATGCATTTCCGGCTCAAGGACTTCGGGCAGTTGATGTCGGCATTATCGCGCGAAGAAAAAAATGAGCTCATACGCAAGGCCGATCGACTGGCCCCGCGCCACCATCGCGCTGCCGAGGATGTGCTGCATCTTGTCACCATTTACCGGCTGGCGACGGGAAATTAGGTCGCAAGGCTAAAATCGGCAGGGCCAGGGACAGATGTCAGCAGACATGATCGCCACCAATCTTGAGCGGTTTCTTGTCCCGATCGAAGGCGGGCGAATGAACCTCCTGCGTTTTGGCCAGCCCGGCGCGCCGCCGTTGCTTTTTGCACACGCCAACGGGTTTTGCGCCTCTGCCTATCGGCAGATGCTGGCAGCGCTTGGCGATCGATTTGACGCTTACGCCGTTGACCTGCGCGGTCATGGCAGGACCGACCTTTCGGTCAATACCGAACGCCATCGAAGCATGGACATTTTTGCGCGCGACTTGCGCGCGCTTCTCGATCAACTGAATGCGCAGTTGATGAAGGCGGCGGCGGGCGGACCGCGCTGGACGCTTGCCGGACACAGTCTCGGCGCGGCCTCGGTGACAATGGCGGCGGTGGGCCGCCGCGACATCGCCGCTTTGCGGCTGATCGAACCTGTCGCCATGCCGTTCCCGTGGCCTTTGCTGGCGCGAACGCCGCTTTGGACACCGGTGGCGAGCCGCATGGCGCTGGTTCGCGGGGCGCGCCGCCGGCGCGGCGTCTGGCCTGATCGGGACAGCGTCCGGGCGAGTTACGCGAACAAGCAGCTGTTTTCGACCTGGGCAGAGGGCGTTCTTGATGATTACCTCGAAGACGGACTTTGCGAGAATGCCGGTGGCGTGTCGTTGTCCTGCACGCCGCAATGGGAAGCGGCGAGTTTTGCGGCGCAAGCGCATGACTTCTGGGGCGCGCTCGCCGCGGCGCCGGCGCCGGTTCGCGTCCTTGCCGCCCGCCATCCGTCGACAACAGTCTCCAAGAGCGCCATCCGCACGCTGGAAAAGCTGGAAATTCCGATCGTCATGGTTGAAGGGCGAACGCATCTTTTCCCGTTTGAAGAGCCGCTTGCGGCGGCGAATTTTCTTGGCAGCGGCTAATTCGCCGCCCGCGCCCTTGGACGCCCGACTTCTTTTTGCTATGGGCTCCCGCAACTCGGCCGTCCTGAAGGGCGGTCGGCGCCGTTCAGCGGCGTTTCGTTTCGTAATTTCAGGGAACCACCCCCAATGAGCCAGACTTACGCCGCGCCGCAAATTACCGGTAAAATGTTCCTCTTCGAACGTCCAGAACTCCTCAGCCGTGAACAGCATGGCGAATTGGGCCTCGATGCGGCGCCGCGTCCATTCGGGTTTTGCGATAAAATTCGCGCCGTTCCACTGACCATTTCGGAAATCACCGAGGCGGCAAAATACTATCCGGTTGTCTTCATGTCGAAAGAACAGCCACTGCCGCTGGCCATTCTCGGCTTTAACGGCGATCTCAATCTCTTTGTGGATGAAAAGGGAAAATGGGAAGATCTTGCGTATGTTCCCGGCTATCTCCGCCGCTACCCATTTGCCCTCGCCAGTGAAAGCGGCGACGGCGACCGGCTCGCGCTGGTTCTTGACGCGGGTTATGAGGGTCTTTCAAAGACCGCGAGCCGCAAGCTGTTCGAAAACGGACAGATGAGCGAATTCGTTAAACAGGCGCTGGAATTTACGCGGACCTATGAAGGCGACCGGCGGCTGACCGATGAGATCATGAAGGCGCTGAATAAGTTCGACCTTATTCATCCGCAGACGGCGCAATATTCGCCAGCTGGAACAAACGACCCCAAGCCATTTGCCCAGTATTTCGGCATGGACGAGCAAAAGATTCAGGCGCTTTCGGACGAGCAGTATCTTGAGCTGCGCAAGCTGAATGTCCTGCCGATAATTTACGCCCATCTCACCTCAATGGCGAATTGGCGCAATCTGATCGCCCGCCGCATGCGCCGGCTCAATTTGAATGAAATCGAGGCGATTTCCGGCCAGCCGCTTTCCTGACCGCTTCACGTCTTGGCGAGGCTGGCGGGTCCTTCCGGCGTTTTAATTGGCGGGAAAGTCCGGCTGGCGTAAGGAAGGGCCCGATGCGCACGCTCTTTCTTTTCCTGGCGATTTTGGCTTTCGGCGCGGCTCCTGCGCATGCTGCCTCGTCGGTGACGACGGAGCATGCGCGGACATCGCTTATTGCAGAAATGACCGGTGTGGCGCCGGGCGGCAAAATAACCCTCGCCTTTGCGCAGCGGCTGCAGCCGGGCTGGCACGTCTACTGGAAAAATCCCGGCGATTCGGGGCTGCCGCTCGACTTCAAGTGGATCTTGCCCGACGGCGCATCGGCAGGAACGATCGACTATCCGGCTCCGCACCGGATCCCGATCGGTCCGCTCGTCAATTTCGGCCATGAAGGCGCGCCGGTATTCCTGACCGGCATCACCGCGCCTGCAGACGCCGTCATCGGCGAAACTATGGCTATCGGCCTTGAGGCGACCTGGCTGATCTGCGCCGAGATCTGCGTTCCGGAGTCGGGGAGTTTTTCCCTTGCCGTCCCGGTTGTCGCGGCGCCTGAAACGAACACTTCTGCTGCGTCGATTTTTGCGTCGGCGCGCGCCGCGATGCCGGTGGCGTTTGACGGCAAGGCGTTTTTCTCCGTTGGCGGAGGAAAGCTGACGCTTGATCTTCCCGCCAGAGATGTGGCGGATGACGTTTATTTTTTCCCGGCCGGGGAAAATATCAGCGAGCCTGCCGCGCCGCAGCTGATGCGCCACAAGGGCGACCGCATGACATTGACGATCAACGGCGGCGCATCGCTGGCGTCGCTCGGCGATATTGTTGAGGGCGTTGTCGCTTTGCAAACGAATGGCGTAGCGGCGGCCTACGACGTTACGGCGCAAAGGCGCGCACCGTCGAATGACGCGGCGCCGGCAGGACCGCTCGCGGGATTTCTGCTCGCGGCGTTTTTGGGCGGCGCCTTGCTCAATTTGATGCCGTGCGTGTTTCCCATTCTCTTCGTCAAGGCCGCGTCGATGGCGAAATCGGCAAACAGCGATAAAGGCGCGATGCGGCGTCACGGCGTTCTTTACGGGCTCGGCGTTGTCGCGACCTTTGCGGCGCTTGCGGGATTGCTGCTCGCGCTTCGCGCTGGCGGGCAGGAAGTTGGCTGGGGCTTTCATATGCAATCGCCCGCCATTGTCGCGTTATCCGCTTATGTGCTGTTCGCGGTCGGCCTCAATTTTTCAGGCGCCTTTCACGTCGGCTCCAGCCTGCAAAATGTCGGGTCGGGTCTGGTCGCGGGAAAGGATGGCGATGTCGCGGCGTTGATGACCGGCGTACTCGCGGTCTTTGTCGCGGCGCCGTGCGTTGGCCCGTTCCTGACGGCGCCGATCGGCGCGGCCGCGGTGCTGCCGCCGGTCGCGGGGTTCGCGATTTTTATCGCCATGGCGCTCGGCCTTGCCGCGCCTTATGTCGCGCTTTCTTTCGCGCCGGGGATCGCGCGCCTGTTGCCAAAGCCCGGGCCATGGATGGAGCGGTTCCGGCAGGCGCTGTCATTCCCGGTCTTTGCCGCGGCCGCCTACTTCCTCTGGGTGCTTTCGGCCCAGACCGGCGGGCGCGGGCTGGCGCTTGGCCTTGCGGGGCTCATCATCGTCGCGCTCGCCGCGCGGATATGGGAATGGGGCCGCGGCGCCAGATGGGGGAAAGTGAGTACCGCACTTGCGCTTGGTCTTGCCTTGGTTCCGGTCGCGATGCTTCGGCCTGCGGAAGCCTGCGTCGCCGCCGTTTCCGGCAAGATCGCCTTTGACCCTGCCGATGTCGCCCAGCGGCGCGCCGCGGGTCAGCCGGTGTTTGTCGATTTCACGGCGGCCTGGTGCGTCACCTGTCAGGTCAACAAACTGACGGTCCTTTCCTCGCCGAAAATAAAGGCGGCTTTCGAGGCGTCAGACGTCGCCTTTGTCACCGCCGACTGGACGAGCCGCAATCCGGTGATCGAGCAAGCGCTGGCGTCTTTCGGCGCCAACGGCGTGCCGCTTTACGTCTATTACCCGCCGGCCGGCGACGCAGTCATTCTTGACCAGCCATTGTCGGAACGCGGTGTTCTGGCGGCGCTGGCGATAGGGCGATCTGTCAATTGAGCGGCTGGCGGGCGATCTTGCGCCTTAGCGGGACGACGCCAAGGTCACCATCTTCGGATCGATCGCATGCGCGCCCGGAGCCATCGCCTTGAAGGCGAAGATCGCGGTGACGGCGAGCGTCACCACAAGATTGCGCGCAAGGCGTCGGGCGACGCGGCGGCCGATTTCGGGATTTTGAACGGCGATTGTCATAGCGACAGCATGTATCCTTGCAACATTAAAATCCGTTGAGGCGCATTCCTAAAATCCATAACAGTTGCGGCCGGGCGGTTGCGGCTGGGCGCCGGGTTAGGGTTAATGGACCGATGAAAGACATCACCAAAAGCAATGCATGGCGCCGTCTTGAGACGATTGCGGGCGACCTTCGCAAGCGCCGGACCATTGATCTTTTCAAATCGGATTCAAGGCGCGCCGCCGCGTTCTCACTGACAGCTGCGGGTCTTTATCTTGATTATTCGAAAAACAAGGTCTCCGCCGAGGCGATGGCGGCCTTGTGGGACCTGGCCGTCTCCGCCGGTCTTGACGGCGCGATCGCCCGGATGATCGCCGGGGAAAAAATCAACACCAGCGAAGGCCGTGCGGTCCTTCATGTGGCGCTGCGTGATTTTTCGGACCGCGCTTATGTCGTCAACGGCGAAGATGTCTCAACGGCGATCGCCAGCGAACGCGCCAGAATGAAAGCGTTCGCGGAGCGCTATCAACGCGGCGAGGTCAAGGGTTTTGCCGGTGCGCCGATCGATACAATTGTGAATATCGGCATTGGCGGATCGGATCTTGGACCGCAGATGGCGGTCGAGGCGCTGCGGCCCTTCTGGCTGAACGGCAAGCGGGCGTTCTTCGTGTCGAATGTCGATGGCCAGCAGCTCGCCGACACGCTGGCGGAAGTCGATCCGCGGACGACGCTTTTCATCATCGCCTCGAAAACCTTCGCCACCGAAGAAACCATGACCAATGCGGCCAGCGCGCGCGACTGGTTCCTGAATAATGGCGGGTCGGAAAAAGATGTTGCCCGGCACTTTGTGGCGCTGTCGATGAACGAAAGCGCGGTGCGCAAATTTGGCATTACGCCCGAGACGATGTTCCAGTTCTGGGACTGGGTCGGCGGGCGGTATTCGATGTGGTCGGCGATCGGCCTTTCGATCGCGCTTCAGTGCGGCTGGGCGGCGTTCGAGGCGATGTTGCGCGGCGCCCATGCCATGGACGCGCATTTCGAGACCGCGCCGGTTGAACAGAACATGCCGGTCAATCTGGCGCTGATCGGGGTCTGGAACCGCAATTTCATGGGCGCGGCGGCGTATGCAGTTCTTCCTTATGATCAGCATCTCCACCGTCTGCCGGCGTTCCTGCAGCAGCTCGACATGGAATCGAACGGCAAATCGGTGACGCTGTCGGGCGCACGCGCGCCATGCGCGACCGGCCCGGTCCTGTTCGGCGAACCCGGCACCAATGGCCAGCATGCATTCTATCAGCTCATTCATCAGGGAACCGATCTCATCGCCTGCGACTTCATCGCCGCGGCGAAATCAGCCGCGCCGCTTTCCGACCATCATCAAAAGCTGCTCGCGAATTTTCTCGCCCAGCCGGAAGCGCTGATGCTCGGCAAGGACGACGGCCTGGTTCGCGCTGAACTCGCCGCGCAAGGGATGAGCGTCGCCGAAATCGACCGCCTCGCGCCGCACAAGGTCTTTGCGGGCGACCGGCCGACCAGTTCAATCCTGATTGAAAGGCTGACGCCTGAAGCGCTCGGCGCGCTGGTCGCGCTTTATGAACACAAGGTTTTTGTGCAGGGCGTCATCTGGGGGATCAATTCGTTCGACCAGTGGGGCGTTGAACTCGGCAAGGTGCTGGCGAAAAAGATCCTCCCTGAGATCGCGGCGCTTGGCGAAGAAAGACCTGCGCCCTTGTCGCATGACGGATCGACAAACGCGCTGATCGCCCAGATCAATCGCTGGCGCGCGACGTGAAGGAGCAGACCCGATGATCAAACCGGCAATGATGGCCGCGATAGCAGCGGTTGCACTCGCCGCCTGCGGCCAGCGGACGGAACCGGCGGCGGCGCCAGTCGCGCAAGAAGCCGCGGCGCAGCCTGCCGCAGCGC
>JBGSVH010000095.1:0-2732 GCA_041753055.1 Parvularculaceae bacterium | reverse complement strand
GCGTCAAGCGCAGACCGCGCTTTGTCGAAGGCGGTCTTCGCTTGCGCCGCATCATCGCGCGCGGCTGTGACGCGATCGGCGAGGACGCTGCGTCGGTCAACGCCGCGCCGGTCGAGCGAGTCGTTGACCGCCGTCGCACATCCATAAAGGGCGAACGCCGCAAAGGCGATGGTCGCAAGACGCATGATCAAACTCTCCTCGTTACGAAATCAGCGATAGGTCGAAAAATTGAGCGCCAGACCCGGGCGCGGCCAGCGCACCTTGATCAGCCGCCCGGTGCCGGAAAGCGTGATGTACGCGTCGCGCCGATCGGCGCCGCCAAAACAGATATTGGTCGGGAAAAGATCGGGAAAGACGATGTGTTCGGCCGCGCCTTCCGGGGTGAAAACGGTGATGCCGCCGTTCAGCAAGGTGCCGACGCAGATATTGCCGTTTTCTTCAACCGCGAGGCTGTCGAGAAACTGATAACCGGGCAGCGTTGCAACCGGCCGGCCCGGAATCGGAATCTCCGGCGGCATGACTTCGCCTGGCGCCTTCAGGTCGAAGGCGAGAAGGCGGCCAGCGAACGTGTCAGCGACATATAAGGTCTTTTCATCCGGCGAGAGACCGACGCCGTTGGCTGAAAAGATCGGAAACGCCGCCTCGACGATTTTCGATCCGTCCGGCAGCGCGTAATAAAGACCGCCAAGCCCGCGCGTGCGGCCAAAGCCCTTGCCATGATCGGTGAACCAGAAGCCGCCCTCTTTGTCGAAGACGATGTCATTGGGGCCAACGAGGCGATTGCCGCCGACCTCCGTGTACAGCGTTTCAATCTCGCCGGTGGCGAGGTCGACCGCCTCGATCGAACCGCCGCGATAGTCGCGCGGCGCATCGCCGGAGATCGTCTGGCCCATCACCTCCTGCCACTCAAAGCCGCCATTGTTGCAGACATAGACGCGCCCGTCTGGACCGAGCGCGGCGCCGTTCGGCCCGCCCGGCATATTGGCGATGACTTCTTTCTTGCCGTCCGCATGTACGCGGGTCAGCGTCTGGCGCTTGATCTCGACCAGAACGACGGAGCCGTCCGCCATGGCGATCGGGCCTTCAGGGAACTGAAGGCCTTCGGCGACACATTCAATATCCACTGATTATCCTTCTCGATCCCGCAGCCCTGACCAGACGCTGGCATTGCCGGACCCGCCAACGCAACCTACATTAGCTGTCCCTGCGCGAACGGCCAATGGCCCGGCGCCAATTCCGATTGGAGACCCCATGTCAGGCATTCTGATTTTCCTGATCGTCGTCGTCCTCGCTGTTCTGTTTGTGGTCGGCATCTACAACCGCATTGTCGGGCTCAACCAGCGCGCCGATCAGTCGTTCGCCGATATCGACGTGCAGCTGCGCCAGCGCCATGACCTCATCCCGAACCTCGTCGAGACGGTCAAAGGCTACGCGACACATGAAAAATCAACACTCGACGCGGTCATCCAGGCGCGCAATTCCGCATCCGCCGCCCATGGTCCCGCCGCACAGGCGCAGGCTGAGGGCATGCTGAACGCGGCGCTTGGAAAACTCTTTGCGCTGGCGGAGGCTTATCCCGACCTCAAGGCCAACACCAATTTCCTGGAATTGCAGCGCGAGCTTTCCGACGTTGAAAACAAGATCGCCGCAGCGCGCCGCTTCTTCAACAATTCGGTGCAGGAATTCAACACGGCGATCCAGCAAATCCCCGGCAATTTCGTCGCGCCGCTGGGCGGCTTCAAGCAGCGCGAGTTCTTCGAGGTGCCGGCAGACAGCCGCGCCGAGGTCGAAGCTGCGCCAAGCGTCCAGTTCTAAACATGGCGGCCGCCAGCAAATATGAGCGGCCCGAAATCAGACCCGTCTCGGGCGAGGATGCCGATCTTGTATCGGATATCCTCGCCGACGCCTTTGACGACGACCCGATGATGAACTGGAATTTCGGCAGCCGGCGCCCGTTCAAGACCTGCTTTCTTGAGCTGGCGAAAGGCCTCTATTTGCGCAAAGGTTACGGCCATGTCGCGGGCGAGGAAGCCGCGGCGCTGTGGCTGCCCGCAAACGAGAAACGGACAGCGCCCATACTGAACGAGGCGCGCATCGGCCTTGCGGCGATCGCGTCGGGCGGTTTTGCAGCGATGATGCGCGCGAAAAAAGTCGGCGACGTCATGACCGCAAGTCATCCGCATACGCCACATTATTATCTTTTCGCGGTCGGCGTGCGCCGGCGTTCGCAAGGGAAGGGCCTTGGCGGCGGTATCATCCGCGCCGGCCTTGACCGGGTCGACGCGGCGCGCGCGCCCGCTTATCTCGAAAGTTCCAATCCGCGCAACGAGCCGCTTTACGAGCGCTTTGGATTTCGGCGGCAATTCCGTCTCGCCCTTCCGCCGGGCGCGCCGGGACTGCTTGCGATGTGGCGCGAGGCGCCGGGAACGCCGCCATGAAACGCCTCGGCCTCATTGGCGGCATCTCTCCTGAATCAACGGAAGTTTATGTTCGTCTGTTGAACGGGGGCGCGCGCCAGCGGCTGGGCGGCGAACATTCCGCCAATTTCATTGTCTGGCATCTCGATTATGGCGAGATGATCGGGCTTTACCGCAAGCGCGACTGGCAGCGTTTCATCGATGAAGTGGTCAAGGCGGGCGAGGGGCTGAAGCGCGCCGGCGCCGAGGCGCTGATGATCGGCTCCAATACGACGCACCTTGCGGCCGACGCGCTCGCCGAGGCGACGGGAATGC
>JBGSVH010000094.1:0-16779 GCA_041753055.1 Parvularculaceae bacterium | reverse complement strand
GTCGGCCGACGGCGCGGCGGCGCTCAATCGCGGCGACGCCTGGCGTATCTACAAGACCGAATGGTCCAAGGCGGACGAGGACGGGTATTCGGAATTTGTCCAGGCAATCGGGCGGGTGGTCTGTTCTTCGCTTGAATCATGCCTCGCGTCCTCGGCCAATCCATATTTCAACCCTGATGACCCGGAATTTATCGGCGATTGCGCCGATATGGCCTACACGCTGCGCGCCTATTATGCGTGGAAAAACGGGCTTCCGTTTTCCTACCAGAATGCGATGCGGACCGCGGACGGCGCGGCGGAAGACCTGCGATATTCGTCGAACGGCAACAGAGTTGCGTCGCGGCGCGATGCGATTGGCGACAAGCCCGTCTCCGCCGCCGCCTTTATCGGGCGGATTGGCGGCGAAGTTTCAACCGCGATGTTCCGCACCCATCCCGATAATGGCGAAGGCGCGTTGTTCGACGATTTCTATCCCGTCAAGATCGACCGTGACGCGGTAAGACCCGGCGCGCTTGCCTATGACATTTATGGCCATGTCGGCATTATCTACGACATTCTCGACGACGGGCGCATTCTCGTTATCGCGTCGCACCCCGACCGCTCGGTGACGCGGACGACCTATGGCGCGAATTTCCTGCGCTCCAAGCCTGATCTCGGCGCGGGCCTGAAGGGCTGGCGTCCGATCCGGCTTGAAGGCGCAAGGCAGCTTGCCGATGGCTCGTTCGCCGGCGGCAAGATCCGCGCCGCGAAGAACAGCGATATTCCGCACTATTCGATGGAACAATTCCTCGGCAACCGACCGAACCCGGCCGGCGACTGGCAATATGGCGATTTCGTAGTTGGCGGACGCACGGTCAGTTATTTCGACTTCATCCGTCGCAGTCTCGCGTCGCCTGACTTCGTATATAATCCAATCGACGAACTGCGTAATGGCATGCAAACGATTTGCGGCGCTGTCCGCGACCGCAAGGTCGCCGTTGAGCGGGCCGTATCGGCGGGCTTTCCGAAACAGGATCACCCCGAACGCCTGCCGCCGAATATTTATGGAACATACGGTCCGTGGGAGGGATATTCGACCCCGTCCCGCGATGCGCGCCTTAAGGTCTCATTCATTGACCTCAAACGCACCGTCAAGGAATTCGTCGACGACATCGCTTCAGGCGGGGACAGTCCGGTAGGCTATGCCGGAGACAATCTCGCGCGCGATCTCTGGGAAGCCTATCAGCTGGAAAAAGACGCCTGCACTTTCACCTATTGGCGTTCCGACGACAGCCGCATGCGCATGAATCTCGGCCATGTCCAGGACCGGCTCTGGGACCTTTCCTTTGATCCCTTCCATTGTCCGGAGCGGCGCTGGGGCGCGTCGGGGCTTGAACTTGCAACGTGCACAGATGATGAACACAAGACCCGCTGGTATAACGCGCAGCGATTCCTGCGCTATCAGGCGGAGCGGACTTATGACGTCCGCATGGATTTCGCTGTTGACGAATTGAAGCCGCCTTCGGTTGCAAGGCCCGAGGATGGCGGTATCGGCGCAGACGCGCCCGCCGATGCCGATTTGCGCGCCTATCTGGCCGGCCTCAACTCGTTCCCGCTGGCGTCGGTTCAAGAAGCGCCGGAAGTCATACTTGTCGCCGGAACGCCAATTGAGCCGGAACCCACGATGCCAGCCTGGCATTCGAAAATTCTGAACGGCTGGACCAAGCCGTAATCCGGCTCGACGGCTAGATGCATGCGCCTGAATCGGGCAAGATCGATCACGGAGTGCAAACGCCATGTCGCTAAGACCTGATCAACTGATGGACGGCAAGCTCCGCCCGCTCGTCGCGGCGAAGGCGTTTCACCGGTTGATGGAGAACAAGGACGACACCGAAGCGGTGGTGCTGTTCATCACCAGCATGAACGGCAACTGGTACGGGCCAACTTTTGAACGGTTTCGCGCGACGCCGAACGGCGCGCGGATTCTTGCGGAAGGCCGTGATATCTACCTATCGCTCGCCGACGTCGAGCGTTTACGGGCATTGGCGCCAGGCGCCTTGGGGCGCGTTTATATCGATGAACTTGACGCATGCGGCTTAACGATCGACGGATTTCGTGAAGCGCAGCGCGAAGCGCAGGATTTCTCATTCCTACCGAAAGAATGGCGTCTCCCGCAATACCGCATCCTCGACATCCATGATGTGCTGCACACGCTTGTCGGCTGGGCGCGCGACCCACTCGCCGAACTCTGTATTCTGGAATATCAGGGCATGCAGTATCAGGCGCGCGGATGGCGGTTGCTGGCCTATGCCGGCGGCGTTGAAGTGAAGCGCCGCTACCCCGATACTCCGGTATTCGCGTGCCTCCGGGAGGCGCGCCGCATCGCTCTGTCAATGAAGCACTCGGTGCTTGATTATGACTGGGAAAGCAAACTTGAGGCGCCGCTCGAAGAAGTTCGACGAGATTTAGGCGTACAGCCCCCGGCAACCTATCTGTCTGTCTTCGATGTATGGCAGGAGCGAACCAAGGAGTTTGTCGAGCAGGCAAAAGCCGCCGCCAGACGCCGGGAAATGAAGCATCGCCGACGCTGCGGCGCGTCATATGCGGGCAACTGATCTCCGGCCTTGCACCCGACATATGGAACTTGCCAAGCAATGCGTGCAATCAGCATGAGGTACGATTAAGGTGGCGTCCGCACTCAACGGAGCCTTTCATGGACAAACTCGTCTATTTCCTGATCCCCATCGGGCTCGCCGCAACCTTGATCGTTCTTGGGGTCGGCATCTATTCGCTCGCCAAGGGCGGCGCTTTCGCCAAAGAGCATTCCAACAAGCTGATGCGGATGCGGGTGATGGCGCAGGGCGTCACCATCCTCCTGATGCTGCTTTTCCTGGTGCTGATCGGGCGCGGACCGGGAACCTGACCGGCTGACGCCGCAACCTGCGTTGAACGGGTTTCTAATCGTGATGCTGCGGCGCCATAAATCGTTGAAAGTCAGGCGCCCCGCCGTTATGGTCGCGCCGCAAAAGGGGCCCTCGGGCTTCGATTTCCGATCATTCTCAAAATGAGGATCCGCTGATGAAAGTCCTCGTGCCAGTCAAGCGCGTCATTGATTACAACGTGAAGGTAAGGGTCAAATCCGATCAGACGGGGGTCGATCTTGCGAACGTCAAGATGTCGATGAATCCGTTTGATGAGATCGCCGTCGAGGAGGCCGTTCGCCTCGCCGAAGCCAAGACCGCAACCGAAGTTGTCGCCATTTCGATCGGTCCTGAAAAAGCGCAGGACCAGCTCCGCCAGGCGCTCGCCATGGGGGCGGACCGGGCAATCCTGATCAAGACCGACGACGAGGTCGAGCCTTTGAGCGTCGCCAAGCTGCTGAAGGCGGTCTGCGAAGCGGAAAAGCCCGAGCTTGTGATCATGGGCAAGCAGGCAATCGACGACGATTCAAACCAGACCGGCCAAATGCTGGCGGCGCTTCTCGGCTGGGCGCAGGGTACCTTCGCGTCGAAAGTCCTTGTCGCCGACGGCAAGGTAAACGTGACGCGCGAGGTCGACGGCGGTCTCCAGACCGTGTCGCTGACCCTGCCTGCGGTGGTGACGACGGATCTGCGTCTCAACGAACCGCGCTATGCGTCGCTTCCCAACATCATGAAGGCGAAGAAAAAGCCGCTCGACATCAAGACGCCGGGCGATTTCGGCGTCGAGATCAAGCCGCGACTGAAAGTCCTGAAAGTTTCCGAACCGCCTAAGCGCACCGCGGGCGTCAAGGTCGACAGCGTCGCGACACTGATCGACAAGCTGAAAAACGAAGCGGGAGTTCTATAAATGGCCGTCCTCGTCATTGCCGATCACAACAATAAGTCGCTCGCCGATTCTGTCGCAAAAACCGTGACCGCCGCCGGCAAACTTGGCGGCGACATCGATATTCTGGTCGCCGGGTCAGGCGCTGACAGCGCCGCGGCGGAAGCGGCAAAAATCGCCGGCGTCCGCAAGGTGCTGCAAGCTGAAGACGCCGCCTATGCGCGCCTTCTGGCTGAACCGATGGCGAAGCTCATCGTATCGCTCGCCAGCTCTTACGACGCACTCGTCGCGCCGGCGACCGCAAACGGCAAGAATATCATGCCCCGCGTCGCCGCCCTGCTTGATGTCATGCAGATTTCGGACGCGATCAAGATCGAAAGCGCCGACACTTTCGTGCGGCCGATCTACGCCGGTAATGCAATCGCAACGGTGCAGTCGACCGACGCCAAGAAGGTCGTCACCGTCCGCACCGCAACCTTCAAGGCGGCGGAAATGACCGGCGCGGCGCAGATCGAAAAAATTGGCGGCGAAGGAGACGCTGGAGTGTCAAGTTTTGTCGGCGAAGAGCTGACAAAGTCCGATCGCCCGGAATTGACCGCGGCCAAGATCATCATCTCCGGCGGCCGCGCGTTGGGATCGCACGAGAATTTCGAAAAGCTGATCTATCCAATCGCGGACAAGCTCGGCGCAGCGGTCGGAGCATCGCGCGCCGCCGTCGATGCGGGTTACATGCCAAACGACTATCAGGTCGGCCAGACCGGCAAGGTCGTCGCGCCACAGCTTTACATTGCCGTTGGCATTTCGGGCGCCATCCAGCACCTTGCCGGTATGAAGGATTCGAAGATCATCGTCGCCATCAACAAGGACGAAGAAGCGCCGATCTTTCAGGTCGCCGACTATGGCATCGTCGGCGATCTTTTCAAGATCCTCCCCGAGCTCGACGCGGCGCTGTAGCCGCGCCGGTTTCAGAGCCGGCTGTCAGCACACCAAGCCCCGCCTTGGCGGGGCTTTTTCTTGCCCCCCGCAAGAAACGGGTCGCGCCGCTCTCAACGCGCAACCATCTTCGGCGAAGGAAGAGATGGAGTTTGTATAATGTCATTCACGATCACAGGCCTGCCAGTCGCAGAGTTCGAGCCGCTGTTCGGCCTCACCGACGAAGCGCTGAGCGTGCGCGGCGTTATTCGTAAAATTGCCAATGAAAAGCCCGGTTACCCCTGCCGGATCACGCTCGACGACGCTGAACCGGGCGAGCGCGTATTGCTGCTGAACTATGAAAGCCACAAGGCGGCGACGCCCTATCGGTCAGCCTACGCGATTTACGTGCGCGAACAGGCCCGAAAGACGCAGACGTTCATCGACAAGCTGCCTCCGGTAATGCAGCGGCGGCCAATCGCGCTCAGGATATTTGACGCGGACGGCATGCTGATTGGAGCCGACCTCGGGCTTCATGGTGAGGATACGCGCGCCAAAATCGAGGCCGCATTCGCCAACGCCGCGGCCGCTTACGTTCATGCGCATAACGCCATGCATGGCTGCTTTGCAGCAGAAATCCGGCGCGTGGATTGACGCCTTTTGCGTCGACCAGACGGCGGTGCTAAGGTTGCGTTCCCATTTGGGGGCGCGCACCGGGCGCGCTTTTGGGTATGGAGGTATGTATGTCTGTCGCGCGCGTAACCGAATTGATCTGCGGATCACCGAAAAGCTTCAAGGATGCGATCGAGAGCGGCATCGATCGCGCCAACAAGACGCTGAAGAATGTCGAGGGCGCGTGGGTGAAGGATCAGTCGCTGGTGCTCGACAAGGGCAAGATCAAGGAATACCGCGTCGTTCTCAAAGTGACGTTCATCCTTGACGACACGATTTAGAAGACACGAATGAAGTTCGAAAATGAAAAGGGCGGCCAATCGGCCGCCCTTCTTAGATCTTGCCGGCGCCTGTTACTGGCTGCCGCCGTCTGCTGGCGGCGCTCCGGCGTCAGCGGGTTCGGCTGGCGCTTCCCCCGCCGGATTAGGCGCGCCGCAGCTTGACTTAACCTTCACGGGCCCCTGATCCACAACAGCTTTCAGCTGCGCCTCAATTGTAGCGCAGTCGGCGCCGCCCTGCAGGCGGCACACTTGAAGCGCAGTCTTCATGCGCGCGATGTTGTCCTGACGGATATCTTCATTCTGCGCAGCTTCGAGCTGGTCCTGACGCTTTGCCGTGTCATTAATCGCATCAATATATTTGACCCAGTCAGACGCTTGCCGTGACGATTGCGGATAGCGCTGGGCGCTGACAAAGGCTTCGCGCGCCTTGCCGCGTTTCGCGCAATCCTCGGGCCCCGCCTGGCTGAACCGCGCGGTGCCGATCAGCATCCAAGCGTCGCCGGTTTTCTTGGCGTCGAGGCCGCCCTTGCTGATCGCACTGGCAAGCGCCCGTTCTGATTCCACATATTGCTCGTCGGCAAGCAGAACCTGCCCGAGCCGGTAATAAAGTTCACCCGTGCCAGCCGACTTCGCCGCGGCGCGCAGCACCGGAATGGCGCGCTTGTGCTCGCGCGACTGGCTCCACAATTGCGACAGCAGCGTCAGATTCTTGGTGTTGCCGGCAATCCGTCCCGCTTCCATTTCGCGTTCCATCAGGCGTGCGCCGCGATAGGGATTGTCGAAGAATGAATAGTAATTGACCAATGTCAGGAGATCGGACTCCTTCGACAAAAGGCCGGCGCGATAGGCGACCTCAAGCACCGAAAAGGCGTCTTGGTCCTTGCCCGACTGAGAATAAAAGCCCGACAGCTGCACCCAGTAAGACCGTTCACCGGGCCAGTTGTTGATCATCTTTTCGAGGAGAGGGCCTCGCTTTACCTTCTCGTCGAGTTCCGAATAAATGAGGTTTAACAGATCATAATCGGATTTCTTCGGTTCCGACCGGGCTGCGATCGCCTGTTCAGCCGGGCCGACCGCCTGGCGCCAGTTTGGCGGTGTAACCTGCGTATAGGCGGCGGCAAGGAGGTAATAGGCGTTGGCGTCAACCGGAACGCCCGCGGCTCTTGCCGATGAAATCCAAGCGTTCAGACCCTGAATCGCCGCCTGATAATTCTCAAGCTGGAACTGCAGTTGCGCGATGTAATAGCGGAGCTGGTTGTTCTGCGTCGGTTCAAACCCATTGGCGTCGAGGGCGCCCTGAAAATCCTTGAGGGCGCCTGGGTAATCCTCAAGATTGACTTTAACCGAGGCGCGCATCTGCAAAGTCGTTGATTTGTCGTAAGGCTTCATGTTCGGCTTGGCCGCGACAAGATCATTCAGTTTGGTCAACGCGGTGCGGAATTGCGGCGGTTCAAGGTTCAGAAGTTCGAAAACTTCACTGAGGACTTTCGCCACCGCCGGATCAAGAGTTTCAGACCGGCGCCGCGGTTGTTCGCTGTCGCTGCTCTCGCTGTCCTGGGCGACGGCCGGGCCCGACGCAAAGAATGTCGCGCCAGAAAACGCCCCCACGGCAATCGCACCCGAGAGAAGCAAGCCGGCGATCTGTTTTCTCAATTTCATCATCGTGCCGCCTTAAACCTTCAATACCCAATCTTGAGCGCCTGTGCTTGGCGCATCATCCTTCATTCAGACAATTCGAACGAGATCGCCGTCTGAACGCCGCGGCGCCATTGAGCGGCATTCTCGACAATCTTCGGTTGATACTTCCAGCGTTCGACCGATTTCGTTGCGGCGCTATTGAGGCAGCTGTTGGTCGTATCGACAACGCGGATATTTGTTGTTGTGCCTTCCGGCGTCACATCGAATTCGACAAATACGGTTTCTTTTGCTTTCGCGCGAGTCATGCAGCGCTCGGGATATTGCGGCGGGATACGCACCAAAGGCTGCGCATCACGATCGGGATTAAACCCGGTGCCGACATTGAGATTGACATTGAGCTGCGGGATCGCCGCCTTGACGCCGTCAAGCGAGGGCCGGTTCGATGGGTCGGTCACCGCCGGCGGCGGCGGCGGCGGCGTGTCGAGCGTCGGCCGTTTGAAGTCCTTGTTGGCGCTCGACAGGTCCGTATCCTGAAGCTGCTGGGTGATGTTAATATTGACGGCGTCGCGCTCTTCGTCGAGTTGGGCGTCCTGCTTGATCAGATACGCCATCGCAAGAAAGAGCAGCGCAGTGATGATCGCGGCGCCCGGTATGCCCAAGACCAATCGGATTGCTGATCCCATGACGTGCGTTCCCTTAGTTCTGATCTTCGGTCGAAACGGCGATATCATTCACACCGGCGTCCCGAATCTGGTTCACAACTTCGACAAGGTAACGTGACTCCGCATTGCGATCGACCTGAACGACGGCCGTGCCTTTGGGGTTTTCCTGCTTCAGCTGCTCGACCGCTGTTCGTACTGTTTCGAGGCCGACTTCGTCCTTGTCGATCCAGATTTTGTTTTCAGAATCGATGGCGACGAGAATGGTCGCAAATTTCTTGTCCTTGGCGGTTATCGCTTCAGGCCGATTGATCTCCGCGCCCGGCTCCTTAACGAACGTCGAAGTCACAATGAAGAAGATCAGCATGATGAACACGATGTCCATCAACGGTGTCACGTTGATCTCTTCGTCCGCCGACCCGCCGCCGATTGTTGAGCGTTTTCTCGCCATGACCCGTTCCGCTTGTTGATCGCACCATCTTGCGACAGCGCGCGCCGGCGACTAACCGGCGGCTATTCCTTCTGCAGCGCCAGCGACACCGCAGACGCATTACCGGCATACGCCTGGTCCATCACCGTGACGGCGACGCCAGCCTCTGAATCGGGAGCCGCGCTTACCAGGACGACGCCCTTGGGCTCGCGCGCCATGAATTCCTCAACGACCGGTTTGGTCGAGAGGGGATCGATGATGCGGACATTGTTGACCCGGACAAAGCCGTCCTTCTGCAAGGAAAGAAGCAATGCGGGCGGCGGAATGCTGACATCGTCCGGCGGCGTTTCTTCAGGGGTCTTTACGTCAATGCCTTTTTCACGAGTGAAGGTCGCCGTCACGATGAAAAAGATCAGCATGATGAACACGATGTCCATCAACGGCGTTACGTTAACTTCCGCGTCGCCGCCTGTCGCTCTGGTGTGGGAGGTCCTGCGCATCGCGTTACCCAACCTTCAATTCGTCAGCGAGCCTGGCGGTTGCTTTCTGCGTAAACCGGTCAAACCAGTAGGTGAACATCACACCCGAAACCGACGTGAACAGACCCGCCATGGTCGGCAATGTCGCCCGCGAAATGCCTTCCGCCATCAGGCGCGCATTGGACGAACCAGTGACCGCCATGATGTCAAAGACATAAACCATCCCAGTGACCGTCCCAAGAAGACCAAGCAGCGGCGTCACCGCGACAAGCGTCTTGATGATGTCGTTAAAGCGTTCCGATTCCTGCTTCGCTTCGGAGATCAGTCGATCACGATAGGCGTGCGCCAACCATGATTGGTGATCTGACCGAGCGGCCCAGGCGCGTTTCGCGCGCCCTGCCACCATCGGCTGCGCCGTTGTCCAGTAAAGCGCCCGCTCCAGGATCAGTCCCCACAAGCAGAAAGTGAGGATCATGATCACGAAGAGAACCGGGCCGCCGCTGTTGACGAACGCCTGAACCGATTCGAAGGCTACTCTGAGATATCCCATATCTCTTCCCTCGGTTGGTTACTGACGGCCTAGCGGCGGCCGTCAGCGTGTTCAGCGATAATCCCTGCAGCCTGTTCTTCGAGCATCTGCGCGATTCGGTTCGCCGCACCCGACGCAAAGGCGTAGAGAATAACCAGCGGAATCGAGACAACGAGACCGATAACCGTCGTCATCAGCGCGATCGAAATACCCGAGGCCATGATCTGAGGATCGCCGGCGCCGAACAGCGTGATCGACTGGAAGGTGATGACCATCCCGATAACCGTACCGAGAAGACCGAGCAGCGGCGCGATCGAAGAGACGATCTTCACAAGGTTGAGACCGCTTTCGAGTTTCGGAATCTCCTTGAGAATGGCGTCATCAAGCGCCGCCGTCACCGCATCGGCATCGTTTTTGTTCTGCACAGCTTCATAAGCGAGCAGCACGCGGCCAAGCGGGTTGGATTTCGAGGCTTTAGGGCGGCGCATCGCCGACTTCACAGCGCCAGCGGTCCCTGACAGCGTGACCCAGCGGAACACGCCCCAGACAAAAGCGAGTACGCCGATTGCAAGCGTCAGGTAACCGATTGAACCACCTTGCGCGATTCGCTCCGTCAGGTTCGGCGTCTCGACGATAAGGCCGAGGAGCGTGCCGAGCGACGGGTCAATAACGGCTCTGGTAAAACCGTCGCCCTTGGCGTTCTCAACCGCTTTGGCGGCGCCAGGCGCCGCGCCGGCCGGCTGACGTGCGAGGAAGGCGAGTTGCCCTTGCGCCGGCTTGTAGGTCAGATAGCGGCCGCCGGAGAAGGCGACGAACGGGCCGACACGCGTGATTTCACGCGATTCGGCGCTGCCGTCTGCCTTTGCGACATCGGCCGGGAACGTCGTAACTTTTGACTGTTCCGTGATCTGCTGGACAAGCGTTTCCCATAGATAACGAAGCTGGGTTTCAGTCGGCAGCGTGTCGGTCTGGGCGACCTCGGCAAGCTCCGCGGAACGCCCCGGGAATTCCGCCGAAATCAGCGAGCGGTCGATCTGGGCGGTCAGGTCCGCCGCCGCCGAACGCGCCGCGCCGAACAATTCCTGGAATTCGCCCTGTTTGTCGGCAAGTTCCTGATCGAGCTTGTCTATTTCAGTCTGGTTCGCCGCCATCGCCGCCTCAAGACGGGTTGCTTCGGCTTCGGCCGCCACGACCTGACCGCGCACCCGGCCAAGTTCGGCCTGCTGGTTGTTCCGCTCACGCAGGAACCGCTCTTCGCGCGCCTTGTTTTCGGCGCTGGATTCGCTGCGCTCCTTGCGCACCGCCTGTAAAACCTGATCAAGGGTCAACTGGCGCGCCGCCGGCTGGGCCGGTTGCGCGGCAGGCTGTTGCGCCGTCGCCGACATGCCAAGCGTCAGAGAAGCAACGCCGACGACGAATGATACGCCTGCAAGTTTGAGGAATTTCATGACTGGGTTCCTTCGAATTTCGTCGTTGCGTTACTGGGCTGCGCCGGCTTTGACCGGGGCTTTGACGGGCACCGGCAAGAGACCTGGCGCGGTCTGTTCTTTCGCCATCCGGAGACCAAGACGCACATCCGGCAGGTAGGACTTGTTGAGATTGACCCAGCCTTTTTGATCCTTGTCCCAGATCTTCAGGGTCGAATCATCGGCCGTCTTGAACATCAGCGCGACTCGGCCGACGCGCAGGAATTCGCCGGTGCGCAGCGTGCCGCCATCGTCGATCGAACCTTCATAAGCGCCGATCGTGCGTCCGTATTCGTTCTCAATCTGATAGGCCTCGATGATAAGGCGGTACCGCTGCGCGGCGGAAATATTCGGATCGCCCATGACGTTGTTAAGGCGGGCGACGCGCGCCTGACGTTCGTCAAGATTGAACGGGATGTCGGCGTCAACGATTTCGCCAAGCGCGCCAAGCATGTCTTCCATCAGCGGCTGCATTGCGCGCTGGAGGCCGGAAACATTGTCAATGTCGAGCTTCAACCGCTCAAGCTGCCGCTGCTGGGCGACAATGTTGCGATTGAGCGACTGATTATACCGCGTCGCCGCTTCGAGCTGTTTCAAGTTTGCGCGATAATCATTGATCAGCGAATTTGTCTGCTCGTCGAGCTGATCAACGCGCTGCTGGGACGCTTTCGCTTCTTTCGCCGTCGCTTCGCTTTCATTCAGCGCCGACGAAAACTGCGCGAATGCGGGCGCGCTCAAGGCGACGAGCATCGCCGCAGCTGACCCAAGAACCAGAGCTCTTTTCTTCATTGCCTCACCTAACGGGTTGCTTCGGCTTCAATTGGTTGAACGGCTCGTCCGTGAGCCGATGAATTAGCATGTTAAAGGGAAACAGAAGGGACGCGGTTGTCCGCCGAAAGACAATCTAAGCATCGTACCCCAACATAATCCCCTTCGATTCGAATGTTGGATGAAATGCCCGGCATTTGCAATGGAGAATTTGCAGCCGCAAATTCGCCGGCAAACGCCCAACCTTCCCTCCGCGACGTCGGGCTGCAAATCAACGACGCAACGCCGTCCCCTCAATCTGCAGCCGCGTTAGCTTGTAACAAGCGCAGTCGAGATGTGCAATATGGGTAAAATAGCCTTTGGCGATGCACGATAATCGCGCTACTGACAGAATCTGTTGAGCGCATGCGACGGCAAAGGATATCTGCGCGCTTCCAACTCCATTTGAGACGGAGCCCGAAAGGGCAAAGCGCCCTCGGAACAATGGTAAACCCTCAAGTTTACCGGCCATTGGGGTTTGCGGCTGGATGGCTTTGGATGGCTGGGGCGCCAGGATTCGAACCTGGGAATGGCGGTACCAAAAACCGCTGCCTTACCACTTGGCGACGCCCCAATCGGAGGCGCCTGATAGCGCCGCCAGCGGGGGAAATCAACGGCGATTCCTTACCTTGAAGAGTTTGGCCTTTCGCTCGCGGGCGTGGCGCAAAACCTTCATTGCAAAGCCAAAAGTCCGCCGCTATAGGGGCGCACCGTCGGAGTGTAGCTCAGCCTGGTAGAGCACTAGCTTCGGGAGCTAGGGGCCGGAGGTTCGAATCCTCTCACTCCGACCATGCTTTTCCCGCAACCTTTCGAACCTCCAGAATCAAAGATTCGCGCGCCCTTGGCGCTTTGGCGGTTGCGGAAGATGCCCACCAAGGCGTCTTATCAATCGACCGTTGACTAAGGGGCCGTCCTAATGATCCGTCTGCCATTCGCCACTGCGGCGCTGTCATTTCTCGTAGTTGCCGCGTGTGGGTCGCGGCCCGCGCCAACGCCGGACCCGATCGTCGACGTCGAGCGGGCGTTCGCGGCGGACGGCTATCAAAACGGCGTCAAGAAGTCCTTCCTCGCTTTTGCCGCCGCAGACGGGATCATTTTCAATCCCGGCCCGGTGAACGCGCAGGAGGTTTTCGAAGCCACGCCCGACGAGGATCTGGCCGAACCGCGCGCCCATCTCGTCTGGTGGCCGCTCTATGCCGGGATCGCGCGATCCGGCGATCTCGGCTTCACCACCGGACCGTACGCCGTCGACGACAATCGCCGCGGCCATTATTTTACCGTGTGGAAAAAACAGCCAGACGGTGAATGGAAGTGGCTGCTCGACGCTGGCGTTGGCGCCGACGCGTCAGGCGAGGGCGGCCAGGGATCGCCGGTTTCTTTTCTGCCGGCCAGCGCTGGCGGCTCGCCTTCGCCGGCGGCGGCGCTCGCTTCTGTCGCCGCCCTTGAACAACGGATCGCTGCGCGCGCACAGAGCGATTTAAAGTCCGCCTACGGAGATTTCCTCGAAGCGGATTCGCGTTTTCATTCGGCTGGCGCGCCGCCCGCCAAAACGATCGAGGATCGAGACACAGCATTGGACGCCCGCCCGTCGACGATCGAGTTCCGCGCGCTTGGCGGCGGCGCGTCTGAAGCCGGAGACCTTGTCTGGACCTATGGCGAAGGCCGAACAGATGCGGCGGCGACCGGCCAGACCGGTTATTACGTGCGCATCTGGCAAAACCGCCGCGCCGGCTGGCGACTGGTGTTTGACGAGTTTCTGCCGCCGCCCGCTGAATAGGGCCGTAGCGCTGGCGCTTGCCCGCACCTTCGCCTAAGCTTGCCGGATGACAAAAAGATATTTGCTCGCAGTCGTCGCCGCCGCGTGCGCTCTCGCCGCGTGCGGGAAGAGAAACGATGCGCCAGAGGAAACCGCCGCAATCGAATTCGCCGCCGACCGCGTCTTTGTCGGCGGAACGATTTACACCGGCGTCGCCGGCGCTGAACCGATTGAAGCGGTTGCGATCAAGGATGGGCGCATCGCCGCGGCTGGCGCCAAAATCGGCGTGATGGAAACAATCGGTCCGGATACGGACGTTGTCGACCTGAAGGGCGCGGCGATGTATCCGGGCTTTGTCGACGCCCACGCTCACCTTCTAGGCGTCGGCATGCGGGAGCTGACGCTCAATCTCGAGGGCGTTTCTTCGATTGAAGAGCTTGTCGATATCGTTGCGGCGACAGCGCAAGAAACGTCGGCGGACGAGACAATTTATGGCCGCGGCTGGATTGAAACTGGCTGGCCGGAAGCGCGATTCCCGAACCGGCAGGACCTCGACCAGGCGAGCGACGCCCATCCGATCGTGCTGGTGCGCGCCGACGGGCACGCGCTTGTCGCCAATTCCGCCGCGATCGTGAAGGCGGGCGTGACGCGAGACACCGCGGCGCCGGCGGGCGGGCGTATCGAGAAAGACGCAAATGGCGAGTTGACCGGGATGTTCATTGATAATGCGATGAGCCTCATTGACGCCATCGTCGCGGCGCCCTCGGAGGCGGCAAGGCGGGAAGCCTATGATGTCGGCGGCGAGGTTTACGCGGCCTATGGCTGGACCGGCCTTCACAACATGTCCGTCGACCCGGCCGATGTGTCGTTGATCGAAGAGGAAGCAGCGGAAGGCCGCCTCAATATTCGTGTCTATAACGCCATCGACAAATCGGGCTACGCCGCGCTCTCCTTGCGGGCGCCGCAAATGAACAATTCCGGCCGCATCATCACGCGAGCGGTAAAACTTTATATCGACGGCGCGCTCGGATCGCGCGGCGCAGCGCTATCGGCGCCCTATTCCGATCAGCCCGGCGCCGACGGCCTGTTGCTGATGACGCATGAGGAAGCCTCACAGCTGTTTGAAAAGGCGCTGCGCGACGGGGTGCAGATCGCAACCCACGCGATCGGCGATCGCGGTAATCAACTCATTCTCGACTGGTACGAAGAAGCGTTCAACAAGGTCCCTGCGGAGGAGCGGAAGGTCGACAACCCCCGCTGGCGCATTGAACACGCGCAGATCCTCCATGTCGACGACATTCCGCGTTTTGCAAAACTCGGCGTTATCGCCTCGATGCAGCCAAGTCATGCCATCGGCGATTTCTATTTCGCGCCGGCGCGGCTTGGCGACGCGCGCCTTGACGGCGCCTATGCCTGGCGCAGCCTCCTTGACGCCGGCGCCATCGTCGCCGGCGGATCGGATGCGCCGGTCGAGCGCGGCGATCCGTTGATTGAATTTTACGCCGCTGTCGCGCGCAAGGATCTTGGAGGAAATTCCGGGCCCGACTGGCGTCCCGAAGAGAAAGTATCGCGCGAGGAGGCTTTGGCGATGTTCACCTCGTCAGCGGCGTTCGTGTCCTTTCAAGAAGCCGATCTCGGCACCATCGAAATCGGCAAGAAGGCCGACTTCACCGTCTTCTCAAAGGACATCATGACGGTCGAGGAAGCCGAAATCCTGACCGTAAAACCGGTGATGACGGTCGTCGATGGAGACATCGTCTTTCGCGCCGGGGAATAGGCGGCGTCTGGTTAAACGACGTCTGGTCAATCCGAATAAGGGCTGTCGGTCAGGCGCTGCGATATCCACCAGATGTTTCCGGCGCGATCTTTTACGCCGCCCTGACGGTCGCCATAGGGCATGTCTGCGACCGGCATGATTTCGGTCATTCCGCCCGCAACCGCGCGCGCCATCGCCGCATTGGCGTCTTCGACAAAAAAATACAGCGCGCATTGCGACGGCGGAAACCCACCGCCGGCTTCGCTGACCATGATACTTGCCTCGCCCAAGCGGATGATGCCGTTGGCCAGTTTTCCATCCCCGCGCATTGTGCGATTTGTTTCTACGCCACCGAGCGCACGAATGACGTGCTCCATATAGCCAAGAGCGTCACTGGCAAAAATATAAGGGGCGATCCTGGAAAATCCCTCGGGTATTCGCATCTAACCTCGTCTCCTGACAGGTGGTTACACTGCAAACATCTGCGTCATATCCTCAAAGCATTTGAATTCGAGCGCATTGCCCGCAGGGTCGCGGATAAAGAACGTTCCCTGTTCGCCCGGCTCGCCCTTGAAGCGGACATTTGGCTCAATGATGAAATCGGCGCCCGCCTTTTGAAGCCTGCCCGCGAGCGAGCGCCAGTCGGCCGGCGCCATCACGACGCCGAAATGACGCGCCGGCACGTCGTGGCCGTCGACGACATTGGTCTTCGCCGACGCGCAGTCAGCGGGCGACAGATGCGCGACCAGCTGGTGCCCGAAAAAATCATAGTCGATCCACAATTCCGACCGGCGGCCATGCGGACAGCCAAGCAGCCCGTGGTAAAACCCGTCGGCGGCGGCGAGATCATCGACGGCAATCGCCAGATGAAAGGGTGGCATAAGGTCTTTTTTCATGCGGGGAGCCTAGCGCGGCGGTGACGGCGCCGCCATATGGAAGGCGCGACAGCCCGGAGATCTTTTATGGCGCAAACCTTCATCCAGCTTGGCGAGGGGTTCTTCGTCGCGCCGCAGATCACACCGGACGATGTCGCCATCGCCAAAGCGCTCGGCGTCACTTTGATCATCAACAACCGCCCCGATAATGAAGAGGCCGGTCAGCCAGGCGGTGCGGCAATCGAAGCGGCGGCGCGCGCCGCCGGCATTGCCTATATTGCGATACCGGTCGCCGGCATGGGCATCGGACCAACCCAACTCGACGCCTTCGGCGAGGCCGTCGCCAAGAATGACGGGCCAATCCTCGCTTATTGCCGGTCCGGCACGCGCTCGACGGTCTTGCGCGCCTATGCGCGCGCCCGCGCTGGCGATCCTGTGAACCAAATTATCGATGAAGCGGCTGAAGCCGGATACAATATCGCCGGCCAGCGCCGGGCGCTCGAAGCGCTGGGCGCCGCCTGATTAACTGAGCCTAATAGTGAACAATGATCCGCGCGCTGGTCGAGGCGGCGGGAATGACGATGGTTTCGGTCAAGGTGACGCCGCAAGTCAGCGCGGCAACGTCCTGGCCGGAGGCGTCGGTCGACCGGGTTTCCTGGCCCTCGCCGCAATCGAGAAAGCTTCCCCGTTCCTTTTCAACCACATAAAGCCAGTGCGGCGGAGCGATCACATAGGC